>DASZVX010000123.1:0-17440 GCA_035547255.1 Hyphomicrobium sp. | reverse complement strand
AGGTAGTTCGCGAGTTCCTCGACGCCCTTGATCGCCAGAATGTCGTGCGGTGCCGGGTTGCCGTCGTAGACGAAATCGCCACGCTCGACGCGGTCACCGTGCTGGACAGCCAAGCTCTTGCCGCGCGGGATCAGGTATTCGACGGGCTCTTGCGCCTCGTCGTCGGGCTTGATCGTGATGCGCTGCTTGTTCTTATAGTCCTTGCCGAACTCGATGGTGCCCGAAATGTCGGCGAGGATCGCGTGATCCTTCGGACGACGAGCTTCGAAGAGTTCCGCAACACGCGGCAGACCGCCCGTGATGTCGCCCGATTTCGCAGACGCCGTCGGAATACGAGCAAGAACGTCGCCCGCCTTCACCTCGGCAGACCGATCGACCGAGAGCACGGCATCGACAGACAGCAGGTAGCGCGCATCGCCGCCACGCGCGACCTTGATGGGCTTCCCCTTCGAGTCCTTGATGACGATCGCCGGTTTCAGCTCGGCGCCACGCGGAGACGCACGCCAATCGACGATGACCCGGTTCGATGTGCCCTTCATTTCGTCGGTCTGCTCGCGAACGGAAGCGCCTTCGATCAAGTCTTCGAAGTCGACCGTGCCGTTGACCTCCGACAGAATCGGGCGGGTATACGGATCCCACTGCGCGATCTTGGTGCCGCGCTTCACGGTATCGCCCTCGTCGACGAAGATGCGAGCGCCGTAGGTGATCTTGTGGGTCGCAAGCTCCTTGCCGGACTGGTCGACGATAATCACCGACATGATGCGGCTCGTCGCGACGTTCTGGCCCTTCGAGTCCTTCGCGATGGCGCGGTTCTTGAGCTTCACCGTGCCGTTGAAGTTACTCTCGATGAACGAGGAGTCGACGAGGTTCGCAGTGCCACCGATGTGGAACGTACGCATCGTGAGCTGCGTGCCCGGCTCACCGATCGACTGCGCGGCGATGACGCCGACAGCTTCACCGATGTTGACCGGCGTACCGCGTGCAAGGTCGCG
This sequence comes from Hyphomicrobium sp., assembly GCA_035547255.1. Taxonomy (GTDB): domain Bacteria; phylum Pseudomonadota; class Alphaproteobacteria; order Rhizobiales; family Hyphomicrobiaceae; genus Hyphomicrobium_B. The sequence goes on along the minus strand of DASZVX010000123.1, from coordinate 16,448 downwards.
GCCATAGCACTTCGCGCAGACGCCGCTGATCGTCTCGCAGGTCAGGACCGAACGGATACGGACTTCCTGGATCTCGGCCTTGCCGATCGCCTCGGCATGGCGTTCTTCGATCAGCTCGCCATTCGCGACGATGACTTCGCCCGTCACCGGGTGCTTGATGTCTTCGGCTGCCGTACGGCCAAGCACGCGTGCCGCGAGCGACACGATCACCTGACCGGCGTCGACGACGGCCTGCACGTTAATGCCGGCGTCGGTTCCGCAATCGACTTCCGAGATGATCGCGTCCTGGGCAACGTCGACGAGACGGCGCGTCAGATAGCCGGAGTTCGCCGTCTTCAAGGCCGTGTCGGCAAGACCCTTGCGGGCGCCGTGCGTCGAGTTGAAGTACTCGAGAACGGAGAGCCCTTCCTTGAAGTTCGAGATGATCGGCGTCTCGATGATCTCGCCCGAGGGCTTGGTCATCAGGCCGCGCATACCGGCGAGCTGCTTCATCTGCGCCGGCGAACCGCGCGCACCCGAATGGCTCATCATGTAGACCGAGTTGATCGGCCGGTCGCGGCCGGTCGTCGGATCCTTCTGAACCGCCGAAATGCGGTCCATCATCTCTTTTGCGATCTGGTCCGTGCAACGCGACCAGGCGTCGACGACCTTGTTGTACTTCTCGAGCTGCGTGATCAGGCCGTCCTGATACTGCTGCTCGAAATCGCGCACCTCGATGTTCGTCTTCTCGACGATCTTTTCCTTGGTGTCGGGGATCAGCATGTCGTCCTTGCCGAACGAGATGCCGGCCTTGAACGCGTGATGGAACCCGAGCGCCATCATGCGGTCGCAGAAGATCACCGTCTCCTTCTGACCGCAGTTACGGTAGACGGCGTCGATCATGCCGGAGATGTTCTTCTTCGTCAGAAGCTGGTTGACGAGCGCAAACTTGACGCCCGGCATCTTCGGAAGGTTCTCAGCGAGCAACAGCCGGCCCGGCGTCGTCTCGTGAATCTCGATGACCTCTTCGCCCGCCTCGTCCTTCGTAATGAAGCGGCCCTTGATCTTGGCGTGGAGCGACACGGCCTTGGCTTCAAGCGCGTGCTGCACCTCGTTGATCGAGCCAAGCATCATGCCTTCGCCCGGCTCGCCGTCGCGCTGCATGGAAAGGTAGTAGAGGCCGAGCACGATATCCTGCGAGGGCACGATGATCGGCATGCCGTTGGCCGGATGCAGGATGTTGTTGGTCGACATCATCAGGACGCGCGCCTCGAGCTGCGCCTCGAGCGACAGCGGAACGTGCACGGCCATCTGATCGCCGTCGAAGTCGGCGTTGAACGCAGCGCAAACCAGCGGATGAAGCTGGATCGCCTTGCCTTCGATCAGTTGCGGCTCGAACGCCTGGATGCCGAGACGGTGCAGTGTCGGCGCACGGTTCAGCATCACCGGATGCTCGCGGATGACCTCGTCGAGGACGTCCCAGACTTCCGGCTTCTCCTTTTCGACGAGCTTCTTCGCCTGCTTCACGGTCGCCGCCTGACCAAGTGTCTGCAGGCGTGCGTAGATGAACGGCTTGAACAGCTCGAGCGCCATCTTCTTCGGGAGACCGCACTGATGCAGCTTGAGCTCCGGACCGACGACGATGACCGAACGGCCTGAATAGTCGACGCGCTTACCGAGCAGGTTCTGACGGAAGCGGCCCTGCTTGCCCTTCAGCATGTCAGCCAAGGACTTCAGCGGACGCTTGTTGGCGCCGGTGATGACGCGGCCGCGGCGGCCGTTGTCGAAGAGTGCGTCGACAGCTTCCTGCAGCATCCGCTTTTCGTTGCGGATGATGATGTCAGGCGCACGCAGCTCCATCAGCCGCTTCAAGCGATTGTTGCGGTTGATGACGCGGCGATAGAGATCGTTGAGATCGGACGTCGCGAAGCGGCCGCCATCGAGCGGCACGAGCGGGCGCAGCTCCGGCGGGATGACCGGAACCTGCGTCAGGATCATCCACTCGGGGCGGTTGCCCGATTCCATGAACGCTTCGATGACCTTCAGGCGCTTGCCGAGCTTCTTCGGCTTCAGCTCGGTCGTCGCTTCCGCGATTTCCTGGCGGAGATCGACGGCGATCTTCGGAAGGTCCATCGCCGAGAGCAGCTCGCGGATTGCTTCCGCACCGATGCCGGCCGTGAACGTGTCGGCGCCGTATTCGTCGATCGCCTGGTTGTACTGCTCTTCCGTCAGGAGCTGCTTCTCCTGGAACGGCGTCGTGCCCGGCTCGATGACGACATAGTTCTCGAAATAGAGAACGCGCTCGAGATCCTTCAGCGCCATATCCATCAAGAGGCCGATGCGCGACGGCAGCGACTTCAGGAACCAGATGTGCGCAACCGGAGCTGCAAGCTCGATGTGGCCCATACGCTCGCGGCGTACCTTCGCCAGCGTCACCTCGACGCCGCACTTTTCGCAGATCAGGCCCTTGTACTTCATGCGCTTGTACTTGCCGCACAAGCACTCGTAGTCCTTGATCGGTCCGAAGATGCGCGCGCAAAAGAGGCCGTCACGCTCGGGCTTGAACGTGCGGTAGTTGATCGTCTCGGGCTTCTTGATCTCACCGTAGGACCACGAAAGGATGTCCTCGGGCGAGGCGATCGAGATGCGGATCTGGTCGAAGGTCGGGATCGGAGCCTGCGATTTAAAGATGTTGGTAATTTCGTTCATCGGCTGTCTCCTCAAGGAACCGGTGGGGTCGCCGGTCCCGTGGACAAAAGTGGTCGCGTCGCGATGACCTCCGCCTCAACTTGAGCGGGCGGAGGTCAATTGTGTCTGTTATTCGGCTGCCGGCGGCAGCTGTGCCTGAGGCGCTTCGGGTTCGGCTTCTTCCGCTTCCGGCGGTTGCGCCTCGCTGTTGACGAGCTCGACGTTCAGGCCGAGCGCACGCATTTCCTTGACGAGCACGTTGAAGCTTTCCGGCACGCCGGCCTCGAACGCATCGTCGCCACGGACGATCGCCTCGTAGACCTTGGTGCGGCCCGCCACGTCGTCGGACTTGACCGTCAGCATTTCCTGCAGCGTGTAGGCGGCGCCATAAGCTTCCAGCGCCCAGACCTCCATTTCGCCGAAGCGCTGACCGCCGAACTGCGCCTTGCCACCGAGCGGCTGCTGGGTAACGAGCGAATACGGTCCGATCGAACGGGCATGGATCTTGTCGTCGACAAGGTGGTGCAGCTTCAGGACGTACTTGTAGCCGACCGTGACCTTGCGATCGAACGGCTCGCCCGTGCGTCCATCGAACAGCGTCACCTGACCCGACGTGTCGAAGCCCGCGAGCTGCAACATGTCGACGATGTCCTTCTCGCGCGCGCCATCGAAGACCGGCGTTGCGATCGGCACGCCCGTCTTGAGGTTCTCTGCGAGGCCCGCCAACTCTTCGTCCTTCATCGTCGGCTTGATCTCGTCGCCGTAAACGCGCGTCATCTGATCGCGAAGCGCCTTTGCCTGTCCGCTCTCGTGGAACTGATGCAAAGCGTCGTCGATCAGACGGCCAAGACCGCGGCACGCCCAACCAAGGTGCGTTTCGAGGATCTGTCCTACGTTCATGCGGCTCGGCACGCCGAGCGGGTTCAGAACGACGTCGACCGGCGTGCCGTCCTCGAGGAACGGCATGTCTTCCGACGGAACGATCATCGACACGACGCCCTTGTTGCCGTGACGGCCGGCCATCTTGTCGCCCGGCTGGATCTTGCGCTTCACGGCGACGAAGACTTTGACCATCTTCATCACGCCCGGAGGCAGCTCGTCGCCGCGCTGCAGCTTGTCGACCTTGTCGGCGAAGCGAAGGCCCAAGCCCTTCTTCGCGTCCTCGTACTGCTTCTGGATGGCTTCGACCTCGGCCTGCGCCTTTTCGTTCGCAAGACCGATTTCCCACCACTGGCTGCGCGGGATGTCGTCGAGGATCGCGGTGTCGATCGTGGTGCCCTTGCGCGCACCCTTCGGACCCTTGGCGACCTCTTTGCCCATCAGCGCGTCTTTCAAACGCGCGTAGACGTTGCGGTCGAGGATCTGGAGCTCGTCGTCGCGGTCCTTCGCGAGGCGTTCGATTTCCTCGCGCTCGATCGCCATCGCGCGCTCGTCCTTCTCGACGCCGTGGCGGTTGAAGACACGCACTTCGACGATCGTTCCGGCAACACCCGGCGGCAGACGCAGCGAGGTATCGCGCACGTCAGATGCCTTCTCGCCGAAGATGGCGCGGAGGAGCTTCTCTTCCGGCGTCATCGGGCTTTCGCCCTTCGGCGTGATCTTGCCGACGAGGATGTCGCCCGGATGAACTTCGGCGCCGATGTAGACGATACCGGCTTCGTCGAGGTTCTTCAGCGCTTCTTCCGAAACGTTCGGAATATCGCGCGTGATTTCCTCAGGCCCGAGCTTCGTGTCGCGAGCCATCACCTCGAATTCCTCGATGTGGATCGAGGTGAACACGTCCTCCGAGACGACGCGCTCGTTCATCAGGATCGAGTCTTCGAAGTTGTAGCCCATCCACGGCATGAACGCGACGAGCACGTTCTTGCCGAGCGCCAGTTCGCCAAGCTCGGTCGAAGGACCGTCGGCGATGATATCGCCCGCATGCACATGATCGCCGACGTTGATCAGCGGCCGCTGGTTGATGCAGGTGTTCTGGTTCGAGCGCTGGAACTTCCTCAGACGATAGATGTCGACGCCCGGCTTCGAGGGGTCCTGCTCCTCGGTCGCGCGGATAACGATACGGGTTGCATCGACCTGATCGACAATGCCGGTGCGGCGCGCGGCGATCGCCGCGCCCGAGTCGTGGGCAACACGCTCTTCCATGCCGGTGCCGACCAGCGGCGCTTCCGCCTTGATCAGCGGCACGGCCTGGCGCTGCATGTTCGAGCCCATCAACGCGCGGTTGGCGTCGTCGTTCTCGAGGAACGGGATCAACGCCGCGGCGACCGACACGAGCTGCTTCGGCGACACGTCGATGTAATCGACCTTGTCGGTGGGCACGAGCATCACGTCGCCCTGGTAGCGGACGGTGACGAGGTCTTCCGTCAGCGTGCCCTTGGCATCGACAACGGCATTCGCCTGCGCAACGTGGTGGCGCATCTCTTCCATGGCGGAGAGATAAGCGACCTCGTTCGTCACGCGGGCGTTGACGACCTTGCGATATGGGCTCTCGATGAAGCCATACTTGTTGACGCGCGCGAACGTCGCGAGCGAGTTGATGAGACCGATGTTCGGACCTTCCGGCGTCTCAATCGGGCAGATACGGCCATAGTGCGTCGGATGCACGTCGCGGACTTCGAAGCCCGCACGCTCGCGCGTCAGGCCGCCCGGTCCAAGAGCCGAGAGACGGCGCTTGTGGGTGATTTCCGACAGCGGATTCGTCTGGTCCATGAACTGCGATAGCTGGGACGATCCGAAGAACTCGCGCACGGCTGCGGCTGCCGGCTTCGCATTGATCAGGTCCTGCGGCATCACAGTGTCGATATCGACCGACGACATGCGCTCCTTGATGGCGCGCTCCATGCGCAGAAGACCGACGCGATACTGATTTTCCATCAGCTCGCCGACCGAACGCACACGGCGGTTGCCGAGGTGGTCGATGTCGTCGATCTCGCCCTTGCCGTCACGGAGATCGACAAGTGTCTTCACGACCGCAAGGATGTCTTCCCTGCGGAGCACGCGCATCGTATCCGGCGCATCGAGTTCGAGGCGCATATTCATCTTCACCCGGCCAACGGCCGAGAGATCGAAACGTTCCGGATCGAAGAACAGGCCGTGGAACAGCGCGGTCGCCGCTTCGATGGTCGGCGGCTCGCCCGGGCGCATGACCCGGTAAATGTCCATCAGCGCTTCCTGTTGATTGGCGTTCTTATCGATGTTCAACGTGTTGCGGATGAAGGCGCCGACGTTGACGTAATCGATGTCGAGGATGTGGAATTCCTTGACCTTCTGCTCCTTGAGCTCGGCGAGCAGGTTCGCATCGAGTTCGTCGCCCGCTTCCGCGAAGATCTTGCCGGTCTCGAGATCGACGATGTCTTCCGCAATGAAGCGCCCGGCGAGATCTTCCGCCGAGATCAGGATTTCCTTGACGCCGCTTTCGGCAAGCTCGCGTGCGCGACGGGCCGTGATCTTCTCGCCCTGGCGCGCGATGACTTCACCGGTCTTCGCATCGGCGATATCCGATTGCGGAGTGACACCACGGAACTTCTCCGCGATGTACGGCATCTTCCAGCCGCGCTTCGATTCCTTGATCGGAATGTGCTTATAGAAGTGCGCGAGGATTTGCTCGTCGTCGAGCCCCAGCGCATAGAGCATCGTCGTCACCGGCAGCTTGCGGCGACGGTCGATACGCACATAGACGATGTCCTTCGCGTCGAACTCGAAGTCGAGCCAGGAACCGCGATAGGGAATGATGCGAGCCGCGAACAGCAGCTTGCCGGACGAATGCGTCTTGCCGCGGTCGTGATCGAAGAAGACGCCGGGCGAGCGGTGCATCTGCGAAACGATCACGCGCTCGGTGCCGTTGATGATGAAGGTGCCGTTCAACGTCATGAGCGGCATGTCGCCCATATAGACGTCCTGTTCCTTGACGTCCTTGATCGACTTCGAACCCGTCTCCTCGTTCACATCGAACACGATCAGGCGCAGCTTCACCTTCAGCGGCGCGGCATAGGTCATGTCGCGCTGCATGCATTCGTCGACGTCGAACTTCGGCGGCTCGAACTCGTAGCTGACGAATTCCAGCGTCGACTTGCCGGCGAAATCGGAGATCGGAAACACGCCCTTGAAAACCGACTGCAAGCCGAAGTCGTCGGACCTGCCGCCGGGTGGTTCCTTGATCATCAGAAAGTCGTCGTAGGATGCTTTCTGAACCTCGATGAGGTTCGGCATCTCCGCGACTTCGCCAATCGAACCAAATTGCTTCCGGAGGCGTTTGCGGCTTGTGAGGGTTTGAGCCATGTCGATCCCTTCGTGCTCTCGTATGCGGGGGAGGCCCCGCGATCCAAATCTCGGCCGTCGAGCACCCCGAAACTCAGCGGGGGCTCCTGAAACGGTTCACCGGAAGGCCCTTTTCTGAGGTTGCTCGAACCTCAGGGCCCTCCGGAAAGCCGTTTTCCGTTGCTCGTGGCCACGAGCGGCAGTGCGCGGTTTGGCACCGGCCGGGATGAACCCGGCCAGTGCCAAGTCGATTACTTCACTTCGACGGAAGCGCCCTGATCTTCGAGCTGCTTCTTCAGCTTTGCGGCTTCGTCCTTCGAGACGCCTTCCTTCACGGTCTTGCCGCCGGCCTCGACGAGGTCCTTGGCTTCCTTCAGGCCGAGGCCCGTGATGGCGCGAACTTCCTTGATGACGTTGATTTTCTTGTCGCCGCCCGACTTCAGAATGACGGTGAACTCGGTCTGCTCTTCAGCGGGAGCCGCAGCAGCGCCAGCAGCCGGAGCTGCGACAGCAACGGCAGCCGCAGCCGAAACGCCCCACTTCTCTTCGAGCGCTTTGGCAAGATCAGCTGCTTCGAGCACGGTGAGGCTCGACAGGTCTTCAACGATTTTCTCGATCTTCGACATATATAGTGTCCTTCCGGTTTGAACCTAGTGGTTGACTTGCAGCACCGGTTTCAGTGCTGCGTTAGCGGTTGCGGGCTCATTTGCCCCACACCATTGCTCCGGCCTATGCCGCTTCGCCTTTCGACGCCTTGGCCTGAATGACACGAGCGAGCTTGGCTCCCGGCTCCTTGATGGTCCGGGCGATTTTCGTCGCCGGAGCATTGAGAAGGCCGATGATCTTCGCGCGCAGTTCATCAAGCGATGGCAGATCGGCGAGCGCTTTCACGCCGTTCGCGTCGAGGATGGTCTTGCCCATCGCGCCGCCGAGGATCACGAGCTTGTCGTTCGCCTTGGCATACGTGACGGCAGCCTTCGCCGCTGCAATCGGGTCCTTCGAAAAGGCCAGGATGGTCGGCCCCTTCATCAGATCCGAAAGCTGTTCGGCGTCGGTATCCTTGAGCGCGAGCTGCGCCAGCTTGTTCTTGGCCACCTTCACAGAGCCGCCAGCTTCTTTGACGCGCTTGCGGAACTCTGCGGATTGAGCGGCCACCATGCCGGTGTTGTGGGCGACCACAACCACGCCGGTGCTTTTCAGCTCGCCGTGGAGATGGTCGATGAGCTCACGTTTCGCGGCTCTATCCACGTCTCGTCTCCTTGCTGCGGAGCTCCATTCGCGAAGCCCCGCGGGTTGCACCTTGCCGCCCTACCGGTGAGGGATCGGGCGACGCTGGTCTGTCCTCGTTCCCGTGGACCGCGATAAGCGGCACGGTGCTGACCCAGAAGGTTCAAACCGGATGTAAGGCTTCTGCCTCAAATCCGATCCACTTCTGTCTCATGCAGGCTCTCTCATCAGAGAGATTTCGGCCGACCGGCGAACCGGGATGGCACCTACAGTCTCGGACAGTTTCGAACCGAAGCTCGAAGAGCCCCGGTTCGGGTTTTCCGGGTTGCCCCGGAATTCGTGAAAGTCTTAGGCCACAGGCCCTGACGAAACGGTCGCCGTGTCGAGCTTGAGGCCTGGGCCCATCGTCGACGACAACGACACCTTCTTCAGATACGTGCCCTTGGAACCCGTCGGCTTGGCCTTGACCACAGCATCGACGAACGCCTTGATGTTCTGAACGAGTGCTTCCTCCGAGAAGCTCGCCTTGCCGACGCCGGCATGCACGATGCCAGCCTTTTCGACGCGGAACTCGACGGAGCCGCCCTTGGCGCCCTTGACGGCGCTCGTGACGTCCATCGTCACCGTGCCGACGCGCGGATTCGGCATCAGGCCGCGCGGACCCAAGACCTTACCGAGACGGCCGACGAGACCCATCATGTCGGGCGTCGCGATGCAGCGATCGAAGTTGATCGTGCCCTTCGAGACGATCTCGACGAGGTCTTCCGCGCCGACGATGTCCGCACCGGCGGCCTTGGCTTCTTCCGCCTTCGCGCCCTTCGCGAAAACAGCGACGCGCGCCGTGCGGCCGGAGCCGTTCGGCAGATTGCAGACGCCGCGGACCATCTGGTCGGCGTGCTTCGGATCGACGCCGAGGTTGACGGCGACTTCGATCGTCTCATCGAACTTCGCTTTGGCGCGTTCCTTGATGATCTTGACGGCCTCGGCGACGGCGTAAGCCTTGCCTGCGGTAAGGCCCTGCTTGACGGTAAGCATGCGCTTGCCGCCGGCTTCGCGCGTTTCCTTGATCTTCTCAGCGCTGATTTGAGCTTTTGCCATCGGACCTTACTCCACCACCTTGAGACCCATCGAGCGCGCGCTGCCAGCAAGCGTGCGGGCGGCGGCGTCGATATCGTCGGTGTTCATGTCCTTGAGCTTGCCCTTGGCAATCTCTTTCAGCTGAGCGATCGTCACCTGACCGGCAACCGAACGGCCCGGCTCCTTCGAGCCCGTGCCGCCCTTGCCCGTCGGGCGAAGACCAGCGGCCTTCTTGATCAGGTACGTTGCAGGCGGCTGACGCATCTCGAACGTGAAGGAGCGGTCGGAATAGACCGTGATCTTCACCGGGATGGGCGTCCCCTGCTCCAAGTCCTTCGTCTTCGCGTTGAAGGCCTTGCAGAATTCCATGATGTTGACGCCGCGCTGGCCAAGCGCGGGACCGATCGGCGGCGACGGATTCGCCGCGCCTGCCGGCACCTGTAGGTTGATAAAGCCGTCGACTTTCTTCGCCATAGTTCCCCTTCAGCGTTAGAGCCAATGCGCCACCAAGGCGAAAGGCTCAGGGTTAGCGGTTCAACGGGCCAACTCGCATACGCGAAACCTGCCCTCCCGCACATCACCATTCCAGAGCCGAAGCTCCAGCGCGGTTTCCGATGCTCCACGCACCGGAAATCTCAACTCATTCGCAATGCTCCAGCACCACTTTCGTGTTGGATCCGTCCCTCAGCTTGCAATCTTCTCAACCTGCCCGAATTCCAACTCGACCGGCGTCGGCCGGCCGAAGATCGACACCGCGACCTTGACCCGCGAGCGCTCCTCGTCGACTTCCTCGACCACGCCGGTGAACGACGCGAACGGACCGTCGGCGACCTTGACGTTCTCGCCGATCTCGAAGGTGATCGTCGGCCGCGGTCGCTCCACGCCTTCCTTCACCTGATTGAGGATGCGCAACGCTTCATCCTCGGGGATCGGCATCGGCTTGTTGTCGGCACCGAGGAAGCCCGTGACCTTCGGCGTATTCTTGATCATCACGAACGCCTGGTCGGTCATCTTCATCTTGACCAGCACGTAACCCGGCAGAAACTTCCGCTCGGTCGGAATCTTCCGGCCGCGCTTGACCTCCACGACCTCTTCGGTCGGCACGACGATCTCTTCAAAGAGATCCTCGAGGCCGCCCGCCTTCGCACGCTCGCGGATGGCATCGGCGACCTTGCGCTCGAAATTCGTATAGGCGTGGACGATGTACCAGCGCGTCCCGGCAACCGACTTTTTTTCTTCGCGTTCTTGCGCGACAACCATTCTCAAAGGCCCTCTTGCGCGTCACTCAAGCCAAAAAATGCGAGCTGAAGTCAGCTGCCTACCCCCAGAACGAGGCGCACGATATGGCTCAACGCCTGATCAACGAGCAAAAAGAAAGCAGAGGCGAGCGCGACCATGATGAGCACCATCAAAGTCGTGATCCACACCTCTTTCCATGACGGCCAGGTAACCTTGGCGACTTCCTGCCGAACTTCCTGCATAAAGGTTATGGGATTGAACTTCGCCATCAAAGTGCTTTCTATGCGCAGATGCGACAACGTGCCGCTCCAGCCCCATCTTTTCTGACCGGGCCGGTCGGCAAATCAAACCTAGCTGAGGCTGGCAGGGGCGGAGGGTCTCGAACCCCCGACCTTCGGTTTTGGAGACCGACGCTCTACCAATTGAGCTACACCCCTTAAACGCGACACGAGCAAAAGCTCAGGCGTCGAGCAGCCTCTTTCGGGGCGTGTTTCCTTAACCGATGTCATCCGCGTTGTCAGCCCCACGCGTGAGCTTTTTTATCTAGGTAGCACATTCTCCCGTTTTAAGGTGCAAGAGGTCGCAACTTTTCAGCGACCAGCCCAGGGGCCAGGCGCACCCGCAGAGCCTCCCGTGGACGGTTGCGCGACGCCGGCGACCGGCTCCACTACGACGGCCGAGCCGTAGGCCAGCACCTCGGTCACCGCGGCGGCGATCTCGTTTGCGTCATACCGCATCGCTATCACGGCGTTAGCGCCCATGCTTTGGGCGTGCTCCACCAGAAGATCGAAGGCTTCCTGGCGCGCATGCTCGGCGAGCTTGGTGTAGACGGAGATATTGCCGCCGAAAAAGATCTGAATCGCAGCTCCAAGGTTGCCGACAACGCTGCGCGAACGCACCGTCAGCCCGCGAACCAACCCCAGATGGCGCACGACGCGGTAGCCCTGAATTTCATTGGTCGTCACGACCAGCATGGGAGGTCCCTCTATCGGCCTGCAGGCGGAGTGGCGCAGACCGAGCACAAGCTAAAGCAAGAGCCTTCGATTGGCGACCGCTGAAGTGGCAATTTGCCTGACAATCAAAGTGGGGATCGATCGCCTAACTGCCCAGGTGCAGCGCAAGCAGAAGTTAACTGGCATCGCAATCACCCAGCCGCCGGATGGGGCTTTGTTGGCGCGCCGGGTTACGCTATCAGCTTCGGCGCCCCACTTAAGCGAGGGTTCGCAGGCTTCTTCAAAGCGTTATTCCTGCGGTACCGACTCATTCCCGCCCTGATCATCGTTTCAAAGCCAGCGCCATGACTTTCACACCTCACCGTCGCGACGTCCTCTCCGGAGCCTTGGCAGCATCCATCGCCGGGTGGACGATCCCAGCGCGCGCCGCATCAGTCGGTGCGATGGCGCTCGGCAATCCCGAACCTTTCTCCTTCGACGACCTGAAAGCTCGCGCGAAGGAGCTGGCGAAGACCCCCTATGTGCCGCCGCCGAAGCCGTCGTCCTCCGATCCGCTTCGGGACATGACGTTCGATACGTTCGCGCAAGCGGTCTACAAGCCGGAGATGGAACTCTGGCACGGCGTTCCAGGCGCGCAGACCGTGCGCCTCTTTCCGCAGGGACGCTTCTACGCCGAGCCCGTCGGCATCTACGTGCTCGAAAACGGGCAGGCACGCCAAGTCATCTACACGCCCGATCTTTTCGATATGCCGGCCAATCACCCGCTACGGACGTTGAAGTCGGCGGGCTTTGCCGGCTTCCGCCTGATGAGCCGTGGCGGCGTCAGCGACTGGCTCGCCTATCTCGGCGCATCGTACTTCCGAGCCTCCGATCCGAGCGATCAGTACGGCGGCTCGGCGCGTGGTCTCGCCATCAATACGGGGCGGCCTGAAGAATTTCCGCGCTTCACCTCGTTCTGGCTCGAGCAGAACGGCGCAGGCCTGACGATCTACGCCCTCCTCGAAAGCCAGAGCGTGACGGGCGCGTATCGCATGGACAGCCGCCGCATCCAGGGCGGCCAGGGCGGCGCCTTGCAGGATGTTGAGTGCGAACTCTATTTCCGCGCGCCGGTCGATCTCCTAGGCATCGCGCCGCTAACCGGCATGTTCTGGTACGGCGAGAACTCCGGTCACTTCCGCGGCGATTGGCGGCCTGAAGTTCATGATTGCGACGGCCTCGCGCTGTGGACCGGCAGGGGCGAGCGCATCTGGCGTCCGCTCGCCAATCCGCCGCGCATCGTCACGAACAGCTTCTCCGACGACAACCCCAAGGGTTTCGGCCTCGTTCAGCGCGATCGCAATTTCGAGAACTATCAGGACGACAGCCTCTTCTACGACAGGCGTCCGAGCATGTGGGTCGAACCGCTCAACGCATGGGGTAAAGGCGCGGTCAATCTGGTGCAGTTGCCAACGACGAACGAGACCGAAGACAACATGGTCGCGTTCTGGACACCGGAGCAGAAGATTATCGAAGGCTCGGTGATCAATGCCAAATATCGCCTGTACTGGGGCGTAGATGGGCCGCCGACAGGCGACGTCGGCCGCATTGTCGCGACGCGCGTCGGCCTCGGCGGCTTGGGCGGACGAGACCTTGATCTTCGCCATACCAAGCCCGGTGCGCGCAAGTTCATGATCGACGTCGAAGGCAAGACCCTCGAAGAGCAAACCCGTTATGGCGGCACGCACACCGTTGTCACGAGCACGCGCGGCAAGATCACAGGTGTCGAGGCTTTCCCCGTGGTGGGCACGAAGCGCTGGCGGATGATGTTCGACCTCTCCGACCTCGACGGACAAGAGGCCGACCTGCGCGCGTTCCTGCAAAAGGACGACGTCGTGCTCAGCGAAACGTGGATCTATAAGGCCTTCCCGTGACGTACGCGTCGTGAAGGCCGAGCTTTGTGCGACTGCTGAATGGCTTCAGCGTTAAGCCGTCGTCTCGGTTCGATGCGGGCGCTGCGGCGATTGGTTCACCGTCCACAAAATAGATGCGCGCGAATGCGTGCGAGCCAAATTGTTGCCATCGAATGACGCGAGGCTTCGCGCTGCTCGGCTTGCACGTCATGCAAGAAGCACTCGGCATAACCGGTGTCGCATGTCTTACCGCGTATTTTCCATTCCTCCCAAAGTCCGCATCAGAGAGAACATCGATTTTCCTGGTCCCGTCGTCATCGAGGGGACGGTCCTCGGTGATGTCAGCTGCATGTCACTGATCGTGGGGGAGCGCGGCGTCGTCGACGGCACGATCAAAGCTGATCGCGTGACGATCCTCGGTGAAGTCTCCGGCGAGATCTTCGCGACCCACGTCACGCTGAAACCCTCTTCAGCCGTCGCGGCGAACATTTTTCACAAGCATCTGTCGCTCGAAGGCGGATGCCTGTTCGAAGGCAACTCGCGCCGCCACGCCGATCCGCTGGAACTCGCGTAGCTCACGGGCGCCCGACGATCCGCGAGCCGCTTTCCCGCCCCTCTGCCCGCGGGGAACAGACCGATTTATTGTCCGTCTGTGGGTGGGTAATGCGAATTTATGGAGCGGGTGATGGGAATCGAACCCACGTATTCAGCTTGGAAGGCTGCTGCTCTACCATTGAGCTACACCCGCGTTGTGCAACGAAAACAATTATTTATCTAATTGCGGCGGCGTCAAGGACCGTTCCTTCTTCGTAGCGTCCGGTTCTATAAATGCCCGCAGGCGATTTTGGAAGCGATAGATACGCGGCGGAGTGACGTAATTTTGGGCCTGCATATACCGTTATTTCAATTCTCAACGTCCTTGGCCTTCATCCGTGCGCGAGCCTGGCGATGTCCAGGAAGGGCCATCAAGCGGCGCTAACGCGGCACGTCGCCAGTCGGGGAGTTCATGCCATCCGTGAGGGGATGTCGCGAACGTTAAACGCAACGTGCATCGCGCGCAGGTTGGGGGGACGATGAGAAAAGGGAAAGGATGGTACGCGACGTTCACTCTGCTTATCGTCGCGGTTTTCGTCGTCATTTACGCGCTGACCGGGCAGGACGCTATCGGAGCGGCGGCGCGGTTTCTTTGGAACGGAATTGTTCTGGCTCGTAACATTGTCGTTCGCTCTGCGGGCAGCTTACTGAAGTTCCTGGCGCAAGGCATCGGTTGGCGCCGACTGTCGCGGTTTCTATCGGCGGGCGCAACCGTCGGGCTCGGATATGCGGCGAGTGTCGTCGTCAGCGATCGAACTGTCGAACAAGCGCGTAGTTGGCGTGAGAAATTGCATGCCGTCGTCATCTCTGCACAACACAAATGGCACGATGCTCCACTGATCGCCAAGATCATCGCCGTGGTCTGCCTGATAGCCAGCCAAATCTACCTGCACGTCTTTCTCGTTATTTTTCCGATCGCCTTCCTCGTCCCGACCGTGCGCAGGATTTGGGTGCGTGCTGCCGACATATTGTTTGGTGGCTGGTATTGGAAAACGTTCGGAGCGAGGCATCGCGCAGCCGTTGCGTCGATCCGGAACCTGTCCTTCGTTCGGCCCTTGTTCGAAGCGGCTCGCCTCACGCGGCTTCGTTATCTCAGCGCATGGCGTCTGTGGCGGTATGATCCCCGCTATCGAGATCCCGCCAACAATGCGCGACACGTCGTCAGCCTAATCGAACCGTGGCGCCTTTTGCGGCGCGGTGAACTCGATGGATACATCGGGCGCCCGCTTCTAGCAGGGCGCCGGCAAGGGCGTCCGGCCATCGCAGCGGCACACGCATTATGAAAGGCTTCGTCTCTGGCTTTTGCTGAGCGGTCTTTAGCGCTCAGGCGATGACGCCCTTGCTCGCAGCGATGCCTAGCCGAAGAGAATCGGCAATGCGCCGCGACCGGTCGACAAACAGCGCGGCCGCTTCCGGCGGGCAGACGACTTCTGCGGTTTCTGCAAAGAGCGCCAGCCAACGCTCGAAATGCTTGTCGGTGATTTCGGAAATGGCGATGTGGACCGGCATTGGCTGGCCCTTGTAGCGCCCCGTCATCAGAACGACGGACGACCAGAACGCACGCAGCTTCGCCAAGTGTTCGTCCCAATCCTCGATGCGCGTATTGAAGACAGGCCCGAGCAACTCGTCCTGCCGCACCTCGGTGTAGAAGCGGTCTACAAGCTCCGCGACCATGGTCTCGTCGATCCCGACGGCCAACCCCGGGGCTTTCGGATGCGGTGGATGATACGACATAGCAAGGCCCTTGCCGCTGAACCTTATAAGATGTACAGAGATTGCATCTTATGATGTTATGCCCGTTCGCGGCAATCGTTTTGCGGAACGTTCGATGCGGCTAACCGTCCATTCCGACTATGCGCTTCGCGTGCTCATGTACCTTGGCGCAAGGAAAGGGCAACTCGCAACGATCGAGGAGATCGCGAAGGCTTACGCGATTTCGGAAAACCACCTGATGAAGGTCGTCAACCGGCTCGGAAAGCACGGGTTCGTCGAGACCTTGCGCGGCCGCGGCGGCGGTCTCCGCCTTGGTGAATCAGCGGACACGGTGACGCTCGGCCAAGTGCTGCGCGTCGTCGAGGAAGACTTTCGGATCGTCGAATGTTTCGGCGAGACCACCACGTGTCGCATATCAGAATCCTGCCGCCTGAAGCACGCACTGCGGCGCGCGCTCGACGCCTTTCTCGCAGAACTCGATGAATGGACGCTGGCGGACATTCTTTCGAATCGAAATGCATTGTTGAGCGATTTGCGGCCTTATCTAAGCTAGGCTGCCCGGAAAAGGGGGCATGGCGTGCTGAAGACACGATTGACGGAACGGATGGGACTGCGCCATCCGATTATATCCGCGCCTATGGCGTTTGCGGCTGGCGGCCGCCTCGCATCGGCAGTCTCCGCAGCGGGAGGTCTCGGCCTGATTGGCGGCGGATACGGCGATGCCGACTGGATCATGAAGGAATTTCGCGCTGCGGGCAATCAACCGGTCGGCTGCGGGTTCATTACGTGGTCGCTCGCCAAGCAACCGGCACTTCTCGATCTCGTGCTT
>DASZVX010000122.1:0-77523 GCA_035547255.1 Hyphomicrobium sp. | reverse complement strand
TCACGATCGAGGAAGCCGCGTATCTTGCAGCGCTCCCCAAAGGCCCGAACAACTACCATCCGTTCCGCCAGAAAGCCCGGGCTATTGAACGGCGCAACTGGATCATCGGGGAAATGGCCGAGAACGGCTACATCACCGCTGAAGAGGCGGCGGCTGCCAAAGAGAAGCCGCTGACCGTCAATCTCCGGCCAAGCGGTGCGCACATTTCGACCGCGGAATTCTTCGCCGAGGAGGTGCGCCGGACGCTGCTTGCGCGCTACGGCGAAGATAAACTCTATGGCGGCGGCTTATCGGTCCGGACGACGCTCGATCCGCATCTGCAGCAGCTCGCCAAGAGTGCGTTGATCGATGGGCTCGTCAAATTCGATCGTAAGCGCGGCTGGCGTGGGCCGGTCGCAAAAATCGATATTTCAGGCGACTGGGGGGTGGCGCTCGGCGCTATTCGCAGTCCGGCCGATATTCAGCCGTGGCGACTAGGCGTCGTTCTCGAAACGCAGAAGACCAAAGCGATCATTGGTTTCAAGCCGGGGCGGCAGCAGGATGCGACCCTGGTCAAGGACCGCGAGGCGGTCGAAGTTTCGCTCGATGAGATGAAGTGGGCTGCCTATCAGAAGGGCGGAAAGAAGATCGACGCCAAATCGACGGCAGACATTTTAAAACCCGGCGACGTCGTCTATGTCGCTCCGAAGGATCCGGCCAACATTCAAGGCGCATGGTCGCTGATGCAGATCCCCGAGATCGGCGGGGGGTTGGTCGCGATGGATCCCTATACGGGCCGCGTGCTCGCGGTCGCCGGCGGCTTCTCCTACGATCTCAGCCAATTCGACCGCGTCATTCAAGCGAAGCGGCAGCCGGGCTCGTCGTTCAAGCCGTTCGTCTACGCAGCCGCCATCGATAACGGCTACAAGCCGACGTCCATCATTCTCGACGCGCCGATCGAGATCGATCAGGGTCCGGGGCAGAATATCTGGAAGCCGGAAAACTACGACGAAAAAGAAGTGACCGGGCCAGAGACGCTGAGATTTGGCATCGAGCATTCGCGTAACCAGATGACGGTGCGGCTGGCGCAAGATCTCGGTATGCCGCTCATTACCGAATACGCGAAGCGTTTCGGCATTTACGACGACATGTTGCCGGTTCTGTCGATGTCGCTCGGCGCCGGTGAGACGACGCTTCTCAGAATGGCGACCGGTTACTGCATGCTGGCAAACGGTGGCAAAGAAGTGAAAGCGACGCTGATCGACCGCATTCAGGATCGCTACGGGCGCACCATCTGGCGTCATGATGAGCGCCAGTGCATGGGGTGCATGGCCGATCGATGGGCAAACCAGCCGGAACCGGAATTAATCGACGATCGCCCGCAGGTTATCGATCCGCACACGGCCTATCAGATTACGTCTATCCTTGAAGGTGTCGTGCAGCGCGGCACCGGCAAGGTTCTAAGATCGCTGGGCAGACCGATTGCCGGCAAGACCGGTACGACGAATGAAGAAAAGGACGCCTGGTTCATCGGGTACACGCCGACGCTCGTGGTTGGTGTCTACATCGGCTACGATACGCCAAAGCCGATGGGCAAGGGTAACACGGGCGGTATGATCGCAGCGCCGGTCTTCGGCGAGTTCGTCAAGAACGCGTTGGGCGATACACCACCGGCTCCTTTCCGTGTGCCGCCGGGAATCAAGTTCGTTCGCGTAGATTTGAAGACCGGCCTCAGGGCTTCGGCCGATGATACCAACACGATCCTCGAAGCATTCAAGCCCGACGAAGAGCCCGATGACGGTTATTCGATGATCGGATTTGCGAACGCGACGGCCGATGCATCGGGTGGCGCAGGCGCTAATCCCTATTCAAATGCTCCGCCACCACCACCACCACCACCGCCGAGCGCGCGCCAGGACGGTTCGCTCTCGCCCAACGGACTCTGGTAGGGCGCGCATTGCCGCGTGCCGAGGCTGTACGTTTACAGCGGCTCGCTATCTTCCTATTACGTTGCGTTCGCACTCTGTCTATCATTCACTCGGCTGGCTGACGGCCGGCTTCGGAGGCCACGATGCGCGCAGAAGCGCAGAAATTATCCGACGATATCGAGGAGGCGATCGCCCTCCTGAGGAGGTCTCTTTGACTGGGAGACGGCCGAAGATCGTCTAGCCTCGCTCAATGCGAAGGCCGAAGACCCGAACCTCTGGTCTGACGCGAAGAACGCGCAGAAAGTCATGCGCCAGCGCCAATCTCTTGAGCGCGCGGTGTCGGATTTCAAGCGTCTGCAGCGCGACTACGAAGATGCACTGACGCTTATCGAGCTCGGCGAAGCCGAGGACGACGAGGCGAGCATCGCCGAAGGCGAAGCAGCGCTGCAGCGTGTCGATGTCGAGGCGCATCACCGCTCCGTCGAGGCCATGCTGTCCGGTGAGGCCGACGCGATGAGCACCTATATCGAGGTGCACGCCGGTGCGGGTGGCACCGAGAGCCAGGATTGGGCGTCCATGCTGGCCCGCATGTACGCACGCTGGGGCGAGCGCCGCGGCTACAAAGTAAAGCTCATCGACGAAAGCGCGGGTGAAGAAGCGGGCATCAAATCGGCAACGTTCGAGATTGATGGCGACAACGCCTATGGCTGGCTCAAGACGGAAGCGGGCGTGCATCGGCTCGTTCGCATCTCGCCGTTTGATTCCAACGCGCGCCGCCATACGAGCTTTGCTTCCGTGACCGTCTATCCGGTGATCGACGACACGATCGAAGTCGATATCAATCCGTCCGACGTCGATATTTCTTTTGCACGATCGTCAGGCGCGGGTGGTCAGCACGTGAACCGCACCGAGTCCGCCGTTCGCCTGGTGCATAAGCCGTCGGGCATTGTCATCTTCGCGCAGGAGCAGCGCTCGCAGCACCAGAACAAGGACATCGCGTTCAAGCGGCTCAAAGCGCGGCTTTACGAGCTTGAACTCAAGAAGCGGGAAGCCAAAGCAAATGCCGAGCAGGCGGCCAAGACCGACATCGGGTGGGGCCATCAAATCCGCTCGTATGTGCTGCAGCCTTATCAGCTCGTAAAGGATCTACGGACGGGCGCGCAATCGACGAACCCGTCCGAGGTCCTCGATGGGGACATTGATCCGTTCATTGAGGCGGCACTGTCTCAGCGCCTCAAGGGTGGTGACGAGCCGGTTGTTATCGACGACTTGGATTAAAGCGGTGAGCGGGGAGCGAGCTTTGCCTTACAACTAAAGCTCGCCCGTCAGGAATTGCGCCCGACCCAACCCGAACGACCAATCCTCGTCGGTGCACGTCACCATGTTCATCATGACGTCTGTCGGGGCGATGCCGCAGCTCTTTTGTAGTTCTTCGACCGTCAGACGATAGAACTGTTCTTTCTGCTCTCGCGTGCGCGGACGCGTCGTCACCTGGATGCAGATGAACTTGTCGGTCCGCGGAATGTCGAGGCCGGTATCTTCCATGATCATGTCTGCGGGGCTGTGCTCGTGCACGATCTGATAGCGGTCGCGCTCCGGCACCTTGAAGGCTGCCAGCATCGCGCGATGAAGAGCGTCGAGAAGAACCTTCTTCTCGGCGTCAGTGCGGCCTTTGTAGAGATCGATGCGGAGGAGCGGCATGAGACGAACCCTTTCGAACACTGCGGGCGGTGATCATGCCCCAACGAGTTGTGATTGAGATATATGCGTTTTCCGAAATGCCAAGCCCGGCTATCGCCGCAGTCCTAGACTGCCGAGTTAACCAATGAGCGGTTGTTATCGGCCGGGTTGGAACATCGGTGATCCGCCCATCGTCGAGAAGCCGCTCATCGGAGGCGTCGGCTTCAGTTCCCAAGGAGGCCTGTCAGAGGAATTTTCCTGACTTTCGTTGCTGCCTCCGGTCACTTTGAATTGGAGACCGCCGAGCGTCTTATTCAGGTCCTGCTGGTCCGGGTCCTGGAATTTGGCGGATCCATCTGGGTTGGTGCCGCCAACTGATGTCGTCTCGAAAGCGTAGGATGCGCCTGAGACGGCGATCGTCGCCGCGAATACCGCGCTCGCGATAAGACGATGAATCCGCATTAGCTTCTCCCGCATGCGTTTACGCGCACTTTAATCCGGCCCATACGGGAGGTTTGCGGACGCATGTTGGCGCAATCTCTCTTTTCTCCAATGTGTTGCGTATTGGTTACTTCTTTGGTTCGGTTCGTATCTTCGCCGCCTGAGCGGGAACAGGCTTCGGCCTGTCAATTGGCGGCAATCGTGCTAAAGCCCCCGGACTCGAAGCTTTTGGACCCTCCCGCCGCCGATGCCGCCGCCCGACCGTCTGCAACTCATTACTTCCGACGGCTTTCGCGATTATGCGCTTCTCGATTGCGGCGCCGGGCGAAAACTGGAGCGCTTCGGCTCGGTTGTTGTCGACCGACCCGAGCCGCAGGCTCTTTGGCGTCCCCGGCTTCCGAAATCGGAATGGTCAAAGGCGCACGCCGTTTTCTCCGCATCCGGCGAGGACGACGAGAAAGGGAAGTGGCGCGTCGACAAGTCGGTGCCGGATGCGTGGCCGGTCAGAATCGACGGCGTCACGATGCTCTGCAAGCTCGCGGGGCTTTGGCATCTCGGGTTGTTCCCGGAGCAATACCCGCACTGGCAGTGGATGCTCGAGCGGCTTGCTGCGGTCAAAGACGAGAAGCCGCGCGTTCTCAATCTCTTCGGCTACACGGGCGCCGCATCTCTGATCGCGGCGAAGGCGGGGGCCGAGGTGACGCATGTCGATGCGTCGAAGAAAGCCATCCAGTGGGGCAAGGAAAATCAGGCGGCGTCCAAGCTCGATGCCGCTAAGGTTCGCTGGCTTCTCGACGATGCGGCGAAGTTCGCGACGCGGGACGTTCGTCGCGGCAAGACCTATCACATGATCCTCGTGGATCCGCCGAAATTCGGGCGCGGGCCTGAAGGCGAAGTCTGGGATCTTTTCAAGAACCTGCCGGATCTTCTTGGCGATCTTGCCAAGCTGCTGGCTCCGAAGGACGCGGGGATGGTGCTGACGGTTTATGCCATTCGCGCTTCGGCCCTCGCATTCGATCAGTTGATGCGGGACGCGCTTGATGGAAAGGGCGGCGTCTTCGAAAGCGGCGAGCTTGCCATTCGCTCGCAGCGCGCATCGCTTGTTCCGACGTCGCTGTTCGTGCGCTGGAACGGTCAGCCATGAACGCGCCGAAGCCGATCACCAGCCTGACGAACGATCGCGTAAAAGCGATCCGTGCGCTTGAAATGCGCAAGGTGCGCAAAGAGACCGGACTTTTCGTTGCCGAAGGCGCTTCGCTTCTCGTCACCGCGCGGGATAACGGCTTCGTGCCCGAGACGCTTGTCTATCAGGCGGGCACGGCGGCGAGCGGGATCACGCGCGGGCTCGTGACACATGCGCTCAACGCAGGTTCGGAGGTTCTCGAAGTTTCCGAGGCCGTGCTGGCCAAGCTTGCATCGAAAGACAATCCGCAGACGGTGCTCGGAGTCTTCTGGCAGCGGTTCGCCGATTCTCCGGATCCCGCCGAGATCGGGGCTGGTGAAACGTGGCTTGCGCTCGAAGAAATCCGCGACCCCGGAAATCTCGGCACGATCATCAGGACGGCGGATGCTGTCGGATGCGCCGGCGTCATTCTCGTCGGGACGACATGCGATCCTTATTCTCTCGAAACGATCCGCGCCACGATGGGCTCGATCTTCGCAATGCCGATCGTGAAGATGGAGCGTCCGGCGTTTCTGGAGCTTGCAAAAGCATGGCGCGGAGACGTGATCGGAACGCATCTCGACGCGCGAGACGATTTCCGCGCTTCGGACTACAGAGGCCCGCAATTGATCGTAATGGGCAGTGAAGGGCCGGGGCTCTCGAGCGGCGCGGCGGCCGTATGTACGAATCTCGTTAAAATCCCGATGGAGGGAAAGCTCGATTCTCTCAATCTCGCGATCGCAACCGCGCTGATGCTTTATCAGGTCCGCGGACCGCAACTGAAGCTTTGATCCATGCGCATCGAATATCATCGCACGTTAATCGCCGATGCTGCACGCAATGAGGCGTTCTTTCGCGCCTTGAAGGCAGTGATCGAGCCGGGAAAAACTGTGGTCGCCGACATCGGCGCGGGAACGGGGCTTCTCGGATTGATGGCATCGAAGCTCGGCGCGAAGGACGTCTTCCTGTTTGAGACGGCTGAGGTTGCGGGCGTCGCGGCGCAGGTTCTCAAGGCGAACAAGGCGAAGGGCTGTCACCTCATCCCGTGCCACTCGACAGAATTCGACGAAAAACTAGCAGTCGACGTCATCGTCTCGGAAACGCTCGGCAATTACGCGCTCGAAGAAAACATCATCGCGACACTTGCCGATGCGCGAACCAGATTTTTGAAGCCGGGTGGGGTGATCATTCCATCGCGTATCCAGCAGTACGTCGCGCCGGTCGTTGCATCGCGGATTGATGACGAATTGAGAGCTTGGCAGCGCGTCGGCCATGGGCTCGATCTTGGACCGGCGCAAACGATGACGCTGAACAACGCTTACGTGCGCTCGCTGAAACCTTCGGAGCTTCTGGATAGCGGTTCTTCGTCAGTCCTCTGGGACGCCGTCGATCTGACGCGCGAAACACGTGCGAAGCGAAAGGGGCAGGCCGAGTGGCGGCTAGCAAAACCAGCTACGATCTACGGTTTTGCGACATGGTGGATCGCGGAGCTTCGCCCGGGCATTTCGCTTTCGACGGCACCGTCGGCGCCGCGCACGCATTGGGAACAGCTCTATTTTCCGTTAGCGACGCCGATCGAGGCGAAATCTCGTGATCAAGTCGCCGTCGAGCTGCGATCCAACTCATCGGAAGAAGCCGGGACGCATCTCGCGTGGACGGCGATCCACAAGAATGCGCAAGGTACTGTGCTCAAACGGCAAGCGCACGACCTCGATAAAGGCTATCTGCCTTGAGAAGCGAGTCTGCCGCCACCAATTAGGGCGGAACGCGCGGCCACTTTGGAGGGAACACGTGTCATGATGGTGCTGATCGTCGGTCTGATCCTGTTTCTTGGCGTCCATCTGGTTCCGACCTCGCCGGAGCTTCGAAACGGGCTCCAGGAGCGGATCGGAGAGATTCCCTACAAGATTATTTTTTCACTGCTCTCTCTTGCGGGGTTGATCGTCATCGTGCTCGGCTACCACAAGCTGCAACTCCATCCTGGAAAGAATCCTATTCTTTGGGAGCCGCCCATCTGGACGCGGCATATCGCGGTCGGGTTGATGTTGCCGGCGATGATCCTGCTCGTTGCGTCGGTCATCCCGTCGCGCATCCGGACGGCGGTGCGGCACCCGATGCTGATTGCGATCAAAACGTGGGCGTTCGCGCATCTCATTGCGAATGGCGATCTCGGCGCGCTTTTGCTGTTCGGGTCTTTCCTAGCTTTCGCGGTTTACGACCGCATCTCGGTGAAGAAGCGTGGGGCGAAGGGGCCGCTTGGAAGTGCTGCGCCGTCCAGTGCAATCAACGATGTTATCGTCGTCGTTCTGGGCATTGCGCTTTACGCGGCGTTGCTGCTCGGCGGGCATCAGTGGCTGATCGGCGTGTCGCCGATGCCGGAGCTCGGCTGAGGTCTCTGCGCTTCAGGCCGGAACGGACGTCGCCGGTTTCACTGTGCGGATCACGATCGTTATGAAGATCGTGATCCAGGCGCCTATGGCGAGCATCCATCCGACCGGGTCGATGACGTAGTCCCAGAGGTTGAGACTTCTGCCGGCGCTGAGCAGGAACCCGAGAATGCCGACGTTCAGCGCCGCGACGACGAAGAAATACCGCCGATAAACTGCGTAGGCGAGAATGGCGACAAGCACCAGCGGCAACAGATAGCCGCTGTAGCCGAGCACATACGGATCATAGTTCAGAAATCCGATTGCGCCGGGATAGAGGGCCAATCCCGCAAGAGCCAGTATCGCGATTCCGAAACGAAACTCGGCGCGATCATCGAAGCGGCGTCCGGTTGTGGCAGTGATTGCGTAGAGGGTCAGAAGCAATAGGCCCGGCGTCGATGGTCGCTCAACTGCCGAAACGATCCACTCGAATCCCGAACGCGTCGAAATGTGTATCAGCGCAGCAACCGCTATCGCCGCGAGTCCGACGGCGGCGCGTTTGGCCGGACTTATCCGTACGACCCAGCTCAATGCTGCGGCGGCCGTGAAAACCAGCAACGCGGCGCTCGATCGATCGAGAAGGTAGTCGACAGCAATCGTCATTTTTGTGCGGCCGATATTTCGAGGTTATGTTCTATCCAGGCGCTGGAGACGCGCACGTGATCGATGGCGCGCAGCGGCGGTGGACGCGAGAATACGACATCGAATTGGCCTGGCTCCGACGCGATCAGGAAAGGATACGCGACCGCATCCTCCTTGAGCTGGTCATTCTTGTGGGCAACCATGCCGATCCTGCGGAAGCTCGTTCCGTCGAGGTTGGAGAACGCAAGCTTGATGTCGGTTTCCTCTTTCGGATCGTCATTGAAAGCGAGCAAAATGCGCGTATCGTCGTAGCGTATCGCAGCGATAGGTCCGCCCGGATTTGGAAGATCCGTAGGTGTGGGACGCGTCCAGGTCCGTCCGGCATCCGAGGTTCGCGAAATAAGGATGCGTTGAGGACGGGCACTGTTCAGCCGGCGCACGAATGCGATGGCTGTCGTTGGCCCCGTCGGGACGATGGATGGCTGATAGCCGACCTTTCCGCCGTTACCCATGCGCAGCCTGTCGATGACGCGGCCGTTTCCGTCAAGGACGAACATGACGGGATATTTGCGGTTCATTTCGTGGTAGGCGGGCAGCGCGATGCGGTCGCCGGACAGACGGATCGGCAACGACTTCGTGAGATGCGACATGTTCAGGAAGGGCGATGTGTAGATTCGCTGCGCAGGTCCCCACGTCTGGCCGTTGTCGGTGCTACGGATCAGCATGATTTCGCAGGTCGCCCAGCCGCTGAGGCGGGAGGCGGCAAAGAACAACCAGATCTCGTTCGGAGAGCGGCGGAACGGAACCGGATTGGCGAGTGATTTGACTGTCAGTCCGACGTCTCGCCTGACGCCGTCGCTGTTTATGACGACAGCCGTCGGAGACCAGCGGTTTCCGTCGAAACGTGCCGAGACGAGTTCGGCGTTATTGGCGCCTTCGTAGACGGCACGATACCAGAATGCGAGCAATCCTGTCGGCGTCTCGATAATGGATGGGCCATGGACGAAGTCTTTTTCATCCGGCGGGGTGATGGTCTGACCCCGGATTTCGAGATCGCCGCGAATGGGTGTTTGCGGGACGTCGACGACGAACGTCCAAGGCTCGACGCGGTTTGCCATTCTGGAGAGAAGGAGCGCTGCCAGCACGACCGAACAGCCGAGAGCCGCCCACGTCGCGAACGTCTTGGTCGCGTGCTGATCCACAAATCCATCCACTGCCCAACGGTGGGGCGGGTATAGGCTTCATCGTTGCGATGTCAACGAACCGGAGCGAAACAGCCGTCGACTTTACCGGTGAAATTGCACGGAATGAGGCCGGAGTGTTACTTCGTGAGCACGACGAACTCGGTGCCGCTGCCATTTTCATTGAGCGGCAGCTCGCGGTCGGAAACAATGAGTGAGGCACCAGGGCGTGCGCGCTCGCTGATCATGGACAGGATATCGTCGGGTATCGTGAAGGCGCTGAGTGCGGCCGCCGCCATCCGGACACTCAGGGCATCGCCCTGGGGCGACGGTCCATCGCGGTCGCGGCGTTTACGCGCATCGTCAAGGAAGATTTTGCCGGCAGCAGGAACCTGGGCGCTGACCAACCTCCAATCGAAGGTATTGGGATCGGCGCCGTAGCGCATTGCGGTGAAGACGTGTGTGCCGACCGGGCCGGGAAGCGGGGCTATCGCGATCGGCGCTTCGAGCACCGGCTCAGTTCCCTGGCGCACATAGATCCGCTGCGCGCGAAGGCTGACGAGGACCGAAATCGGTTTGGAGCGAAGACGTATTTCCTTATTTGCATCCGCCAACTCGCCTTTCGCCGACATGAGATCGGTTTCAGCATCGCGCAGAGCATTGGCGGCGACATCGCGCGCGACTTTGGCGGCCGAGAAACGGGCCTGAACTTCTGCGAAGCTCAAGTCGTTTTTTGCGGCGTCGGTGCGGGCGGCATCGGCGTTGCGCGTCGTCTCAAGCACGGCGTTCTCAAGAGCCGCTTCGCGATTTCCTGCATCGTTTGAGGAACTCGATGCATCTCTCATCGGACCTGACATGTACGTCTCGAATGCGTGGATGGCATCCTGTTGCTTCAATTCCGCGTTCTTGACGGCTGCTCTCAGAGGTTCGGTTGTCCGTCGTGCGGTCTGAAGCTGAGCGTCGGCCTTGGCGAACTCTTTTGTGGTTTCATCGACCTTGGCAGCCGCTGCTGTCTGTGCAGTGTCGGCTGTTTTCAAAGACGCCTGCAGACGCGCAACGCGATCCTGGATCATTTGATCGGCTTCGACGCGCGTCGTCGGATGACGCTGGGGATCGCGAGGCATGTCGGCGACGGCACGTGCGAGCGCCGGCGAAACTCCGATCAGCAGCGGTAGCTCCGGCAGTGCGTCGGTCGTCGTCTCATCAGGTTTGTCGTTGACGGCGACGCGTGATTGCTCGGCCGCTCCGAGCTTCAAGGCGGTTTTGTCGTCGAGAGGCAGCGGCTTGAAGAGTTTCGGATTGTTGAAGGCGATCGGTTCTGCATCGTCAGCCGTAACGACGACGCGATTGCCGATCTTGGTCAGGCCATAAAGTGTCCGGGCGAAACTGTGAGGCAGGCGGATGCAGCCGTGCGAGGCGCGGTAGCCCGGAACGACGCCGGCATGCAAGGCAATGCCGGACCACGTGATGCGTTCCATGTACGGCATTTCGGCGCCGGAATAGATGTTGCTCCGATGCTGGACGTTTTTCTCGAGAATTGAAAAGACGCCGGTTGGCGTCGCGAAGCCTGGCCGGCCGCTCGATATTCGCGACGTCGCGATTTGGCCGTCCGCATCATAGACGCGCAGCCTTTGTTTTCTGATGGATGCAATCAGGATGAGAGGCGAATCCGATCGCGGCGCGGAGACTGTCGTCGGAGTTTTGGGTGTTTTTTGTCTGGCGCTCGCAATGGGCGCTGCGACGACAGCCAGTGCGACGGCAATTGCCGCTGTGGCGCGAAGCTTCCCCCGACACAACTGTTTGCCCAAGCGACGCACGCGACCCCACCTGACGCCGAACCAAACCCGTCACTGCCATGTGCGACCAAAACATCGTCGCGATGACATCAGCAGCGCCCAAAAACTGGTTATCAGACTGCGATCGAGAGCTGCAATGGATGTCGCACCCTGGCGCTTACGCGAGGGCAGATCTGTTGCATCAATTCCACGTTTTGCCGCGCGGAAAGCTTTTGCTGTGCATAGTCTGTGGTTAATTTCACCAATCTGCTAGACTTTCGCCGGTGTGCACGCTGGCCACGTAACTCCCGGTTACGTAAACTCCATTCAATGTGACGCTTCGCGGATGCAAAGCGTCGGTCGGCGGTTCCATCGGATTGCCGCAACGATCGGAGGCCAATGTCGATCCATTTCAAGCGGC
The DNA here is from genome assembly GCA_035547255.1 of Hyphomicrobium sp. Taxonomy (GTDB): domain Bacteria; phylum Pseudomonadota; class Alphaproteobacteria; order Rhizobiales; family Hyphomicrobiaceae; genus Hyphomicrobium_B. The sequence goes on along the minus strand of DASZVX010000122.1, from coordinate 65,948 downwards.
GCCGGCTGATGGCGCCCGATATCACGGCACGCAAGGGCGGCGAGCCTATCGTGGCGTTGACGTCCTATCATGCGCACACGGCGGCGATTGCCGACAATCACTGCGATTTTCTGCTGGTCGGCGACAGTCTGGGCATGGTGATGCACGGTTATGAATCGACCGTGCCGGTGCCTCTCGAGCTTATGATCATGCACGGCCGCGCCGTGGTCCGAGGATCGAAGAAAGCGCTCGTCGTCATCGACATGCCTTTCGGCACATACGAGGAAAGCCCGGCCGTTGCGTTCCGGAACGCTGCCCGCGTGATGAAAGAAACCGACTGTGGCGGCGTCAAGCTTGAGGGCGGGCGGCGCATGGCGGAGACCGTTCGTTACTTGGTCGAGCGCGGTATTCCCGTGATGGCGCATATCGGACTGACGCCGCAGTCGGTCAACGTGCTCGGTGGATTCAAAACGCAGGGCCGTACGCCCGATCAGTGGACGGCGATCGAGGAAGACGCGCGGCTCGTTGCCGAAGCCGGGGCGTTCGCAGTCGTACTTGAAGCAATGACAGCCCCTCTTGCCGAACGGATCACCAAGGCGATCCCGATCCCGACGATCGGGATCGGCGCGTCTCCGGGCTGCGACGGCCAAATCCTGGTTATGGAGGATATGCTCGGGCTGTCGCCGAACGTGCCGAAATTCGTGAAGAAATTCGGGGCCATCGGAGCCGCCATCGACCGAGCGATCGGAGCCTATGCCGCCGAAGTTCGCGCCCGGACCTTCCCGGCGGCGGAACACACCTATTCGGTGAAGGCGGAGGACGAGGAACCCCCGGCGGTTCCCCAGCGGGCCACGAAAAAGCCGAAGACTCCGAGCACTTAGCTGCCAGGACGCCGGGGAATTCGCCGCTAAAGCCGCCGAATGTGGAGGCAGGGCTTGCCCCGGGCGGCCGCTTCGCTATCTATGCCCGCCAAGTGGGATCGACCGCTGGGTCTGGCCCGCAATAGAGTATTGGCAACTGCCGGAGCTTAGGGACATACGATGGCCGACGATCACGACAGTCTGTTGCGCGAGGTGGAGGAAGAAATCCGCCGCGAGCAGATGCAGAAAATGTGGCAGCGCTATAACGGCCTCATCCTGGGCGCCGCCGCGCTTATCGTGCTCGCCGTCGCCGGATACAAATTCTTGGAAACCAGGCGAATTGCTGCCGAACAAATTGCAGGCGCAGATTACACGGCCGCCGAGACCCTGAGCGACGACAAGAAGAAGGGCGAAGCTGAAGCGGCATTCAAGAAGCTCGCCGATGAGGGACCGTCCGGCTATGGGTCGCTCGCAAGGCTGCAGCTCGCGGGCGCCCAGGTCAAAGACGGCAAAACCGCCGACGCCATCGCGACGTATGATACGCTCGCGAAGGATTCAGGTGCCGACAATCTGTTGAAAAGCTTTGCACAACTGCAGGCAGCATCGCTTCTCATGCCGGATGCCGACTATGCAGAGATACAGAATCGTCTGACACCTCTCGCAAGCGATGATGCTCCATTCAGCAAAAGCGCACGCGAGCTTTTGGGTGTCGCCGCTTACAAGGCTGGGAAATATGACGAGGCGCGCAAGTATCTAGAGCCGCTTCTGATCGATCCCAATGCCTCTGAAGCAATGCAGGAGCGCGTGAAGATCGTGATGTCGGACATTGCAGCGTCCGAGGTTGCGAGCAAGGCGAAGGCGCCTGATGCGAATGCGCCGAAGGCTTCGACGGACGGCGCGGCGAATGATGGGAAGCCTGCGGAGACGGATGCAAAACCGAAGCCCGACGCGGCAACGGGGACCGAGACCAAGAAGTAACGGTGGGCATGAGCGAGAGGGAGAGAGCGGCTTGAGTAAGGGGGGAAACGACAAGCGCCATTGCGCATTGCCGCTTCTTGCGGCGTTCGTCGCGGCTTCCTTGCTCGCCGGCTGTGCGGGCGAGGGGCCTACGCTGCCGAAAATTTCCGAACTCAATCCTTTCAAGACAAAACAAACGCCGCTACCGGGCCGGCGCATCCCGATTATCGAGACGACGGAAAGCCTCTCCGACAATCTTGCCGATGCGGACAAGCCGATCGTCATGCCGCCTGTGCGCAACAACGATGCGTGGCCGCAGCCCGGCGGAGAGCCTAACAATGTCACCGGCAATCTGGCGCTTGCCGGTGAGCTTCACCAGATGTGGAGCGCCAGCGTCGGCGAAGGTTCGTCGAAGACGGGTCGCGTAACGGCGAGCCCGATCGTCTATGACGGCCGAATCTATGCGCTCGACGCAGCAGCGAACCTTTCGGCGTTTTCGCTATCGGGCAGCAAAGTCTTTTCGATTTCGACGAAGCCCGAGGGGACAGTCGGCCTCGGCGGATACGGTGGCGGACTGGCTGCCGAAAACGGCCGACTCTATATCGCCAACGGCTATGGAACGGTGGCTGCTCTCGATCCGCAATCGGGCAAGACGATTTGGTCGAAGAATCTCGACGTTCCTGTTCGCGCCGCGCCGACCGCCGTCGGGGATCGACTTTACGTCATCACGATCGACGGACGTTTCTACTGCTTGAGCGGTATCGACGGCGCCGAGGTTTGGACCGCACGCGGTTTGCCGCAGACGGCGAGCCTCATGACGTCAACCAGTCCTGCGGTCGATGGAGATATCGTCGTCGCCCCTTATCCGTCCGGGGACATCATTGCCTACAAGACGTCGGATGGCACGGCAGTTTGGACCGAAAACCTTTCGCGTACCCGTCAGACGTCGCAGATTGCATCGATGAGCGACGCGGCGCGTCCGGCGATCGACAACGGCGTCGTTTTCGCAGTCGGTCACGCTGGCCGCATGATCGCCGCGCAGGCAAAGAACGGTGATCGGCTTTGGTCGGCAACGATCCCGAGCTCGCAACCGCCCTGCGTCGCGGGAGATACAATCTATGTCGTCGACACGGCCGGGCGGTTGCTTGCCCTGGCGCGCTCGAACGGCAAGACGAAGTGGACGGTGAAACTGCCGGAGGCCAAGTCGTGGGCCGGGCCGGTGCTGGCCGCGGGCACGCTATGGCTGGTCTCGAACACGGGCCAAGTCGTGGGCGTGGACGGCGTAACCGGAAAGCTCGGCAGCCAGATGAGCGTCGGGGAAGCGTCCTTTATTCCGCCGATCGTCGCCCAGGGGCACATGTTTATCCTGACTGACGCGGCAAAACTGATCGCCCTCAACTAGGAATTGGGCTAGAGACGGTCCGGACGGTCGCCGCCGGATGCGCGCGAACGCATTCGGATCTCTGTTAATCATACGACGGCCAATCCTTGACGCTCAAAGCTGATACCCCCGTGGTCGCAATTGTCGGCCGCCCCAACGTTGGCAAGTCGACGCTCTTCAACCGTTTGACCGGCACACGGGCGGCGCTCGTTTCTGACTTGCCCGGGCTCACGCGTGACCGGCGCGACGGTATTGCCGAAATTTTTGGAGCCGAGCTTCGCCTCATCGATACTGCGGGTCTTGAGGAAGCGCGCCAAGGCTCGGTCGCCGATCGTATGCGCAAGCAGACCGAACAGGCGATCGCAGCGGCGGATCTGGTGCTTTTCGTGATCGATGCCCGCGCCGGAGTCACGGCGGCGGACAGCGCCTTCGCGCGGATCGCGCGGCAATCGGGAAAGCCCGTCGTTCTCGTCGCAAACAAAGCGGAGGGGCGTCAGGGGACTGACGGCGTGCTCGATGCTTTTTCGCTGGGCCTCGGCGCACCGATCGCCATTTCAGCCGAGCATGGCGAGGGCATCGGAGATCTCGCCGCCGATATCGTTGCAGCGCTTGGTTTGAAGATTCCGAAAACGGCCAAGAAAGGGCGCGACCACGACGACGAGCCGGTAGAGGCCCGGGAGCCGGCACCGGAGCGTCCGCGACCGATCCGTGTCGCGATCGTCGGTCGGCCGAATGCCGGCAAGTCGACGCTCGTCAATGCGCTCCTTGGCGAAGACCGGATGATCACCGGACCAGAGCCGGGCCTGACGCGAGACAGCGTCGCGAGCGAGCTTCACTACAAAGGTCAATCGATCCTGCTGTTCGATACCGCGGGATTGCGGCGGAAGGCGAAAATCACTGAGACCGCCGAGAAGCTTGCGGCGAGCGATGCCGTGCGCGCCATCCGATTTGCCGAAGTTGTCGTACTGCTCATCGATGCAGAACGTCCCTTCGAGCATCAGGATCTGACTATCGGTCACCGGGTGACAGAAGAGGGGCGGGCTCTCGTCGTCGCGATCAACAAGTGGGACCTGATCCCCGAAAAACAGAAGACGCTTCGCGATCTCAAAAAGACGGTTGCTGAAAGCCTGGCGCAGGTGCCGAACGTTCCTGTCGTCGCAATTTCTGCGCGCTCGGAAAGCGGGCTCGACCAGCTGATGTCGGCGATCATCAAGACGCACGCGACATGGAACCGTCGCGTTTCGACGCCGCAGCTCAACCGTTGGCTCGAAGAAGCATTGAGCAGGCACTCCCCGCCTGCCGCAGCCGGCAAGCGAATCAAAATCCGCTATGTGACTCAGCCGTCGACACGGCCGCCTACGTTCGTGGCATTCTGCCAACGCGCTGATGCACTGCCGAAATCCTATGTGAAATACCTCACGAACTCGCTGCGCGAAGCCTTCGATTTGCCGGGCGTTCCGATTCGCTTCAGCTTGAGAAAAGGTGAGAATCCTTACGTCAAAAAATAGCGAAGAACGGGATCGTGCATTGCGGTATGCCGCTCGCGGGTCCCCCGAAGATCAGACATCTGGTGCCGGCAACTCGGGCGGGGTAAATTTCTGATTCACATCCTCCCGAAGACAGAAATTTAGAGGGACCATTGATGAGAAAGTTTGAAACTGTGTTGTCCGCTGCTGCGGTGGCGGGCGCAGCACTCCTTCTGACGGCGCCCGCGATGGCAGCCTATTCAGCGAAGGTGCGAAAGGCTTGCTCGAACGATTACGAGACCTTCTGCTCGCAATATCCTCCCGACAGCACGGAACTGCGCCGCTGCTTCGAGAGCAACAGAAAAGGCCTTACGTACCAGTGCGTGACCGCGCTGGTCGATGCCGGTGAAGTACCAGCGCGATATATGAAGAAAAAATAGGCTGGGCAAAATCGCAGCGGGCGGGAGCGCAACGGCGAAAAGTAAGAAGGCCACCGCGCTCACCGCCCACACGGGCGTCAGCTACAAGAACCAAGCGCCGCTCCGGACCGACTAAGATAAGTGACGCGGAATAGACTTCAAGAGCCGAGATGGCTTTGGTCGAACGGTAGCCGATGGACGTCTATTTTTATCATCTCGAACATCAGACGCTTGAGCGCGTGCTGCCGAGCCTTCTCGAAAAGACACTGGCACGCGGCTGGCGCGCGGTTGTGCAGGCGGGAAGCGAAGATCGTCTCGCAGCGATCGACATGGCGCTCTGGACCTATGCCGACGACAGCTTTCTAGCGCATGGTACGGCGCGCACCGGGCACGCGAGCTTGCAGCCGATCTATCTGACGCTGGGCAGCGAGAACCCCAACGGCGCAGGCGTGCGCTTTCTTGTCGATGGAGCGGAAGCGCAGGAATTCGCTGGCGCCGAACGCTTCGTCTACGTTTTCGACGGCCATGATGCCGAGGCACTCTCGTCGGCACGCGGCCAATGGACGGCGGCGAAGGCTGCTGGCTGCGCGGTGGCCTATTGGCAGCAGTCGCCAAACGGGCGCTGGGAGCAGAAAGCCTAGCGGCGTCGCATCGAACGCGATGTTTTCCACTCATTCGGTCATCGACGATGAACTATCGCCACGGCTATCACGCTGGAAATTTCGCCGATGTGGTGAAGCACGTCGTTCTGGCGCGCGTTCTAACGTACATGAAGCAGAAGCCGCGGCCGTTCCGCGTCATCGATACGCATGCCGGAGCCGGGCGCTATGATCTTGCGGGGCCCGAGGCAAGCAAGACGGGCGAATGGCGCGATGGGATCGGCCGCATTTTCGATGCCGACCTTCCAGCTCCCGTTGCTGAACTCCTCGCGCCTTATCTCGATGCGGTGCGCGCCGCCAACGAGAGCGACGAACTGCAAATTTATCCGGGAAGCTCACTAATCGCGCGCTGGATCATGCGACCTGACGATGTGCTCGTCGCAAACGAGCTCAATGTCTCGGAATTCGAGCGCCTCAAACGCGAACTCGGCCGAGCTAAGAACACTACCGTCCTTAACATCGATGCACGGCATGCGGTGAAATCGCTGCTACCGCCAAAGGAGCGGCGCGCCGTCGTTCTGATCGATCCGCCCTTCGAAGAGAAGAGCGAGTTTGCCGATCTTGTCTTGGCAGTGCGCGAGACGATGGCGCGGTTTCCGGCGGGAGTCTATTTGATCTGGTACCCGCTGAAGGACGAGGCAGCCGCAGACCAGTTCGTGACGGAAGCGACGGCGCGGCCGGGTCTCGAGTTCCTCGACGTCCGGCTCGCCGTCTGCGCGCCATTCCCAGGCCTTGGTCTCACGGCCACAGGTCTGTTGGTTCTGAACCCGCCTTATTTGCTCCGTAACGAGCTTGAGATCGTGTTGCCGGTTCTCCGGGATCGCATGGCGGAGGGCGAGGGAAATGCCTTCCACTTGAGGGACGTCGTTCAATAGTCGCAATCTTCGTTGCTCCGCAGCATTTCGTCTTGCGCGATAGGCCTATTTACGGGATAAATTGCCGCACGCTAAGGCGGGCAGCGGCGTGCCAGCTCTCCGTCGCGTTCTGGGAGTTCGGTTGCGTTATTGCGACCGGGACGAACGCGATCGAGTGCTTGTGCTCCGACGCTCGTCCCGGCGGTCGATAAAGGGCTTGTGGGGAGAAAGCCTCAGTCGAGTGCCGGATTGCGCCAGGAGACGACGCATGCGCCAAACAGGTACCGTCAAGTTCTACAATTCCCAAAAAGGCTATGGCTTTATCAAACCCGATGCCGGGGGCAACGACGTGTTCGTTCATGTCACTGCCGTCGAGAGATCGGGCATCGGCGAGCTGAACGAGGGTATGCGGATTTCATTCGAGACCGAACCCGATAAGCGCGGCAAAGGGCCAAAGGCGGTCGACCTGCAAAAGGCCGGCTGAGACTGCCCAAGTGGTGGCCTTTCCGCGTCGTGCGCCATATTGCGGCGCGGCTCTGCACTGATTTTGGCGGGACGCTCCCGCGACGCTGATTTTTGCGCGTCGCGCCATAATGGGGTGCGTGCGAAACGGGCAATCACGATCGCACCTTCGCCGACCGTGGCGCTATGGTCGCACTCGGCGGAAAGCTGTGCGTTCGTGGTGCCATGAAAACACCGGCGAACAATTTCAGCGCTATTGTTGCTGCGGGGCGGATCGCAGGATCTTGCCTGATCGGGATTTGGTACCGGATCACGACGCGGGGATCGCGCGCGGCGAGGCAGGCTTGCCTGCCGTGAGGCGACCGACCGTTGCGGACATTATCCGACTCCAGTCCCGGGGGCTTTGGGCACAGGAGATAGAAACATGAAAACGTTCGTGCGTATGGGGATGATCGTTGCGGCTGGCCTTGCGGTCGCCTCGACGGAAGCTTCGGCGAGGTGCGTGCTGGCTGGCGGCGAAGCGACGATGGTGACGTACGATCTCGCCAAATACATGGCGAATAGCGCACTCAAGCATTCGATCAAAGCGCACGGATGGACCGCACATGGCGCCGTCAGAACGCGGTGCAATCTGTCGTCGTCCGTCGGGCTGCCCCACTGTCTGGCACGTCAAAAAGCCTGCGGCTGACCGCACAGAATTTGCGTTACCGACGAGAACAAAAAAGCCCGCTGGAATCATCCAGCGGGCTTCAGTCGTTCCAGCAGGGTTGCTGTCAGGTTTGCTTTGCCATGGTGTTACGGATGGCGCCAACAATGGCCATCAGGATGCCACCGCCGACACCGCCACCAACGACTTGAGTTAAAATGTTCATTGGGTCGTACGCTCCGCCAGCGACCGCGGTATGGAACAGCTGTTCGAGAATTTGGCCGCCGATGCCACCGCCCACAATGCCAGCGATCGAGTTTCCAAGCGTACCGAGACTCAAATTTTTCAGGAGCCCGCCGGCAACGTTGCCGCCGACCGCTCCGCTGATCAATTGAATTAACAGGGTAGCAATATCCATGTGACGTCTCCACGAGTGGGACAGCAGCCGTGCTACATTTTCGCCTTCGAACTGCCGCCGTCTGAATAGTCCCCAACAGTGGGAATCATACCACACTTCCTGTGACAATTCGCGCGGAATAGCCGTCATCTAGCCGCGTTTGGGACCGTGCCGTGGTGGATAAGATACAGACTCGGCGGAATTGGCGGCGGCAACCGTTTATTGAGGGAGTTCAACGACAATTCCGGTATTCTTGGGGTGCGTCGTGCAGCGCAACCGCAGCGGCGGAGAGAGGCCACTTCGATGAAGTCCAAGTTCGTTTCAGCCGTGCTGTTCTGCGGGTTGCTGTTCTGCTTCGCGGCGCCCGTGAGTGCCCAGCAAAAGGGCTACAAGAAAGTGGACCAGGAAGACGGATATGCGATCCGCCGCCACCGCGGAGGCTATTCCTACAGCTACGGCGATTCGATCAATACCGACGCCCGAGGTAAGGCCGGCGGATCGGGGTACACCGATCCGCGTCTTTATCGGCAATCGCCTGGCGGCCCCTTCGATTCCGGATTCTTCTTCGATTCCGGCGTTGGTAGTCCTTACGGCGGCCAAGCCCCCTATATGCACTGAACCCGTCACGGTGCTTCGCGCTGTCCCTTTGGGTGGCAGGGCAAAGCTGTGGGCAATGGGCAACAAAGTGTCGACAACTCTGTAGGTTGCGAAAGTCGCCCTCGTCCTGCCACTCTGCGGCCAATATAAGTGCCGGAAGGACTGGGTGGGGTATCACGGGGGAACTATCAGCATGCGCGCTACCTTTAACTTCGTTGCAGCCGTTGCAACGGCTGCCGCCTTCGTAACCACCGTCTCGCTGCCTGCCATGGCCGCATGCAAGCGGTACGGCTTCACCGTCAATGATTATGGCAAGGACGGTCCGACGAAAGACGCGAAGTCGCTCCTCGATAAGCTCATCGCTTCCAAGATGACAGAACAAGGCATCAAAGACTTCCATACCGGCAAGAAGAGCGTTTCGTGCGAGCTGTTCCTGAACTTCATTGTCTTCGACGAGCATACCTGCACTGCGGAAGCGACCGTTTGCTGGGGTGGCTCGGCGCTGCCGAAATCTGACGAGACGACCGCCTCTGACGACACCGCCGAGGAACCGGAGAAGGCATCGGCGAATGCTGCCGAGTCCAAGCCGGCGAAGAAGAAGGATGTCGCTAAGAAATCCGAACTGACCGCAGAAAAAAAGAAGACCGTAGCTTTGAGGACGGTTGCCGACCCGAAGAAGCCGGCAGAGCCGGTTGAGCACACCAGCGCTGCGCCGGAGGCGCCGCAAAGCGCGGCCGCTACTCCCGCTGCAAGTAAATCATCTTCGACCGAGGCGGCGGCGAAGCCGGCCACGCATGCCACGAAACCAGTCGAGACGGGATCGCTGAGTGAGCCTGCCAAGAAGCCGGCAAAGCATCACAAGGAAAAAGCCGCATCAGAGTCGAATGATGTTCCGCCGGTGAAGCTAGACGGCGGCGCGGGCTATCCGACGCCGGAGGCGCCGCAGGACGACGCTCAGTAAGACTATCGTGAATACCCATTCGAAGCCGGCGCTTTGGGATTTCCCAAGGCGCCGTGTTCGTTTTGGGGGCAAAGATCTGAGCTGAGTCCTGGTTGGAGTGTTCGCTTTTCGCTTTGCCGCGCTCAAGCCGTAACGCGAATTTCGGCAAGCTTCATTTCGATGATTTTGCGATTGAACGGTTTGAGCAGGAAGCTATCGGCACCGTTTGCCAACGCGCGCTTGATCTCGTGCGGTTCGTTTTCGGTCGTGACGTAGATGATGTAGGGCCGCCGCTCCAGCGGCAACGTCCGCAGCTTGGCGATGAACTCGATGCTGTTCGTTTCCGGCATGCGCCAATCGACGAGAATATAGTCGGGAGATTCCGTTCGCAGGCGTTCGAGCGCAGCGACCGGGCCGTCGGCCTCGCTGACGCGAAATCCCAGGTTCTCGAAGATGAGCCTCGTGAACTTCCGGATGATGTCGGAATCGTCGACGATGAAGCAGTGCAGCATTTTTCCAATGTCTCGCGCAACTGCAAGACATTGACTGGCAAACACTTAAGGTGCCGTTAAGCTCTGAGGCATCAATCGGGCAGATGCAGGATTCGGAGCTACGTCCGCTTCAAGCCTCGGGTTTGGCAACGAGGAGAATATCCGCGCCGTCTTTCAGGATCTCCAGCCGCATGCCTGCGGAGGGCGCGATGCGCCACGTGTAGTAAGCCTGTATCGACATTGCATCGAGCGCCAGCGGGTTGCCGGCGACGAAATCCGTCAGATACTGCGGTGGCCGTGCACTCGTACCTTTGCACCGGATCAGGAAGCTCGGCTGTTCGAACGAGCCGGCGATCGCCACGTCGATTTCGCCGCCGCGGGGCAGCGCGGTCACGGCAGACGCGATCAGATTGAGCAGCAGCTTGACCTTATCCTTGGCAACAAACCCAGGCGCGCCGCGCCATATCAGCTTGTGCTTGCCCTGCGTGATCTTGACGAATCCGCGAGAAATCTTCTCGGCGGTCGTGAGGTCGATCATTGCCCCGGCGGAGCCGGCGGCTCCGAAAGCGAAGCGGGCGAATTCGAGCCGAGCGGAGGCCTGCTCCGTGACATTCCGGATGACGTTCAGAGCGTAACTCTTGGCCTGCACGTCATCGTCTTCGTCGAGGATCTCCAGGCCGTTGAAGATGGCGCCGACGGGATTGATGATGTCGTGGCAGATCCGGCTCGAGATCAAGGCTGCGAGTTCGAGATCGGTCGGCGGTACACGTTGGCTCATTATGGACCTTCTTATTGCAAACCCGGCGTCGATGGTGGGACCGCTCAAGCGCGACAGCGCGACGCGAGCCAATCGGGCTGCTTGCGACTACGTTATATCCTCTGATACATGCGCCGGATCGCGGTTGCCAAGTCCTGTGACCGATGGGCTCTTTGAGCCCCGATTTTCATTGAAGACCTGAGTCTTGCGCGCCACGGTCTCAGAGTGGTGCTAAATGCACATCGGCGACCGCGGACGCGGTCTGCCGCAAATCGATTTCGGGTGGAGTCTGATTTCAAGGATGCCGGCGATCGACGTCACCAATCGCGATGCCCTGATAGCTGCACTGCTTCCGGCGGTGCGCGATGCTGGGCGCGTCGAGATGGGACATTTCCGCAAGGGCGTCGCGATTGAGCAGAAAGCAGATCGCTCTCCAGTAACGGTTGCGGACCGGGAAGCGGAGCTTTTGCTCCTCGCGGTGTTGTCCAAGATCGCGCCAGACGTTCCTGTTGTTGCCGAAGAAGAAATCGCGGCGGGGATTGTCCCGAGATACGCGCGCAAATTCTTTCTTGTCGATGCACTCGACGGCACGCGGCTTTTCATTCGCGGGAAGCCCGAGTTTTCGATCAACGTCGCGCTTGTCGAAGATGGACGTGCAAGCTTCGGGCTGATTTTCGTGCCACCGTCGGAACGCTTGTTCGTCACGCGATCGGATGGGTCTGCATATGAAGCGCAGCTGTCGTTAGCCGGCGATGACGCTCTGCCGGAGGTCAATTTCAAGAGGATTGCGACGCGCGCTCCCGACCGCAATGCGCTCGTTGCATTCAACAGCCGTGGCGCCGGTAGGGCGAGCGCCCATCTTCTTGCCGAGCTCAAAGTCGCTGATGCACGCCCGCTGGGGTCGTCGATGAAATTCTGCCTGATTGCGGCGGGGGAAGGCGACCTCTATGCGAGGTTCGGCGAGACCTACGAGTGGGATACGGCGGCAGGCCAAGCGATTCTTGAAGCCGCCGGAGGTTCGGTCACGACGCCAGCCGGGGAGCCGCTGACGTACGGGCACTACTCGCGGGAGTTCCGCAATCCGTTTTTCGTGGCGTGGGGACGCCAGCCGCTATGGCGCAGCAGCGACGAAAGCAGCACGGCGGTACGTGGCGTATAAGCAACGCGAATTGGCCATACTTTGGCAACAGAATCCCGCGAATCTACGTACGGATTTCGCTGGGGGATAATTCGCGCGCGGAATCTGTCAACCTCTCCAGGGTGTACCGGTCGCGTTCGACAAACGTGGGGTCCTAACGATGAGCCGCGTCTTCAAGATGATCTCGGGGAAAATCAGAGCGCCGAGCCGCACGGCTGCGGTTCTGGCGAGTTTGCCGCTTATCGTTTGCCTTGCTTTGACGGGATCTGGCGCCGGCGCAGTCGACGATGCCTATCGGCCTCCGTCGGACAGCTATTCCAGCCAGGGCGGTTTCGATTCCTATCGCCAATCACCACCGCCGGCGGGCGATGCCTATCAGTCGCCGGCAGGTGCCCCGTCGGACAGTTATCAACAGCCGCCGCCGAGCCGCGGCTATGGTGATTCCTATCAGCAGCCGCCTCAACCGCCACCGGGCGGCGGGTATGGCGCCTATAACGGCGAGCGCAACGATGGCAGTGACTCAACGGGCTATGGCGAGCCCTACCGGCCGCCGCAAAACAGCGCGAGCCGCGAAGAGCATTACGATGCCGGGCCGCCGGCGGGCGACCCCGGGCCGTCTCATGGGACCTACACGGAAGATGAAATCATCCGCGCGGGCAATAACTTCTTCGGCAAGGTCAGCGGCGGACTCGCATCCGCTATCGAATGGACATTCCAGAAGGCGGGCAGACCGAACGGTTATATCCTCGGTCAGGACGCTGGAGGCGCGTTCGTTGCCGGTTTGGCGTATGGCGAGGGAACGCTCTACACCAAGGACGCCGGGAGTTTTAAGGTCTATTGGCAGGGGCCTTCCGTAGGCTACGATTTCGGCGCCGATGGCTCGAAGGTCATGACGCTCGTCTACAACCTCCGGGATCCATCGGATATTTTCGACCGGTTTGGCGGCGTGGAGGGGGCCGCATATCTGGTTGGTGGTGTCAGCGTGCAACTACAAAAGTCCGGGCATGTCACACTGGCGCCGATTCGGGCTGGTGTCGGGCTGCGGCTCGGTGCCAACGTCGGCTATTTGAAGTATACTCGTAATCCGACGTGGAACCCGTTCTGACGGCTGAGGCTTCTACTGCGTGTTCCGTGTTGCGAAATCCGTGAAAGCGGGTTTCTCTCGATTGAAGGGAATTTGGCGCGCGGCGGGGGGCTGCGAGCCGACCAGTTCAGGACCTGTTGCTTGATCACCCTTTACGCCGCGATGCTCGTGACGCTGGGCTTCCTGATCGCGGCCTTGATCGTCGTTGTCCTGTTGCCGGCGTATCGGCGCCGTATCGAGCGGTTCACGACGGAAGCGCTGAAGCGCACGCTGCCACTCACCGAGGAAGAAATCCGTGCCGATAAAGATCGGCTGCGGGCGGACTTTGCGATGGAAGTGCACAGGCTCGAAACGAAAGTCGAAGAGGCGAGCTTCTCCGCGGCGCGGCAGAGCGTGGAGATCAACCGGCGTGATGCCAAGATCCAAGAGCTGACGCAGAAGATCGCCGACCACAAGATAAGCGCCGATGAGCACGAGAATGCGCGGCGCGTCCTCGAGCAAGCGATTCTCGATCGTCTGCCGAAGGTTGAGCAACGCCTCGCTGAAACGCGCAAACTTCTTGCGACACGCGATCGCGAGATCCGCGGGCTGCTGGCCACCAGCGCCAAGCAGGCAACCGCGCTCGACGAAGCTGCGCAGATCAATGCCCAACAAGAGAAAGAGCTTGCGAAGCTGCGCACGACGCTCGACACACGCGCGTCGCGCTTCCGTATGGCCCGCGGCGATGATCGCGCTGACGGCAGCGTTGCGCTGAAGTCGGAGCTCGACTCCTTGCGCGAGCAGAATCGCGAGCAAGCGGCTCTTATCGCGCGGCTGCAGGGGGCGAATGCGGCGGGAGAGGGCAAAGATCGCGATGCCGAGATCAGGCGCCTGATGCTCGCGCTGGCAAAGGCTGAATCGGAACTCGCTGCCGTGAGCGCGAGCGTCGGAAGCGAAGATACCGAGCGCATGGCGCTCGAAGATCGCCTAGCGGACCTGCAAGCTGCGAGCGATGCGAAGTCGACAGAACTTGCCAAGCTCAAGGCTATCCTCAAGACCTACGAGGAAAATGCATCCGATGCGCCCGGCATCGTACAGAAGGCGGACCTTAGTGCTCTTCAGGTGGAAGTCGAGGAGCAGCGCAGGACGATTGCTGCGCTGCGCGCCGAGATTGCAGTGAGCCAAGAGCGCCTGTCGCGGCAGGCTCTTCATTTTCACGACGAGATGCGCCGCGCGGGAACTCCGCAATCCGGCGAAGGCCGATCGGAGGCTGAAAATTCCGAGCCGCGCAAGCCGCTGGTCGAGCGGATCACCGCGCCTCGCCCGGTAGTGCGGTCGGCGGATCACGAAGCGGTCGCGACGGATAACGGCGTCGAACCGGTTCGCGAGCCGCGCACGCAGCCCTATTTGCGGGCTCTTAACGGAAACGACAATTCGGCCTCCGGAGACGGTAAAGCGGTCTCATCAGATGACGATCGTCCGCCGCCGCTACCTGTTGGAGAGGCGGGAAAAGACGTGCTCGGCGCCAAGCCACCGCTGCGTCGTCGTCCACGTCTCCTCGAGCGCATCAGCGGGCTCGACAAGCGCTAGGTCTTGCCGGTCTTTTGCGACATTGGAGCCGGTTCGCGCGATAAGTTCGCACCTTTTACAACGCGTTCGCGCACTCTAAGTTATCGGAGTGCTTAATGCGGTATCTTCCAAGCTGTCCCCGGGCCTGTTGTGAGTCATGACCGAGAACCCTGCCGATAAGTCTCGTTCCTGCTCTCATGGGGAAGGGGAGCTGCATAATCATAGCCACGATCATGGCGCAGCAACTCATGGGCACGGCCATAGCCATGCGCCCAAGGACTTCGGATTTGCCTTTGCACTCGGAGCCGCGCTCAACGTCGCGTTCATCGTCGTGGAGGCGTTCGCGGGATTCTACGCGAATTCCATGGCGCTGCTCGCCGACGCCGGACACAATCTCAGCGATGTTCTTGGGCTGCTGATCGCTTGGGGCGCAACGCTCCTCGTCAAGCGACGCCCGACGCTGCAGTACACATACGGCTTCGGGTCTTCGACCATTCTCGCGGCGCTTGCCAACGCGGTTCTGCTGCTCGTTGCGGTTGGCGCTATCATGTTAGAGGCCGTGCAGCGGCTCGGCAGCTCTGTGCCGCCGGTGGGGGATGTGACCGTGATCGTCGTCGCTGCTATCGGCATTCTGATCAACGGATTTACGGCATGGCTGTTTGTTTCGGGCAGCGAGCGCGACGTCAACATCCGCGGCGCTTATCTGCATATGGCGGCTGACGCCGCGGTGTCATTTGGCGTTGTGGTGGTAGGCTTTGCGATGCTGACGACGGGCTGGAACTGGCTCGATCCAATTGTCAGTCTCGTCATTGCCGGTGTCATCGTCTGGGGAACGTGGGGTCTCTTGCGCGATACCATGCGCCTTGCCCTACACGGCGTTCCCGCTCGTATCAGCACCAAGCGGGTGGGGAGCCGCTTGGCGTCTTTGCCGGGCGTCGAAAGCATTCACGACCTGCACATATGGCCCATGAGCACGACGGAAACGGCATTGACCTGCCATCTGGTGATGCCGGGTGGGCATCCGGGGGACGCCTTTATTTCCGAAACGGCGAAGATGCTGCATGACGAATTCGAGATCCGTCATACGACGTTGCAGTTCGAAGTCGGATCGGGCATCCCATGCGGCTCGGAATGCGCGATATAAAGACTGAACGACGATAAGCTGCGGAACCCAAGCTCGTGATCCGGCGTATTTCAGCCGGTCAGTTGCGATGCATTGGACAATTCGGGCGAAATAGGTCAGAATGCTCAATATATTCATTTCGCGTTAGCGATATTAGGCTGCCATTCCGACCCTGATTTTTCAAAGCTCTACAAAACGATCGCGCAGATAAAGTTTCCCGCCGGGCCAATCCGGCGTGGGCCCCGTAGTCCGGAGTTGCGTGTGTTGAGTTTGGTCATTGAAGATATCGGCTCACCGGTGCTCGTCCCCGTTTCGGCCGGGCAGGATCTCCCGACGAGCCCGCCGGTTCGCACACTCGAGCGCAACGAGTTGCTGTTTGAGATGGGGGACTTGAAAACCAATCTTTACAGGATCGAGACCGGCGCTCTCTGCATTTACGTAACGCACCCGGATGGAGCGCGCGAGATCATCGAATTCGCGCTTGCAGGCGATCTCGTCGGCATGGGTTTTCTGGAGCGTCACGCAACCAACGCACGCGCCGTGATCGACACCAAGGTCAGCTGCCTGGCCCTCGACGAGATCGACCATCTGACGGCCGGCGATGCTCGTGCAAAATCCAGGTTCGATGATGCTGTCGAGCGTGAGTTTGCGTTCCGGCGGGATCATGTCTCCAATGAGGGCCGCGTGCGTCCGCTCGTGCAGCTTGCTGCTTTTCTGATTGCTGTCTCGCGGCAGAATGAGGATGAGGGCCGCGATCCGACGATTATCGACGATACTTTGGAATGCGCAGTCGTTGCCGGTTATCTCGGGCTCAGCGTCGAAAGCCTGGAGTCGGTGCTTGTCGAACTCGAGGAACTCGGCTTGGTTCAACCGGCGCCTCACGGGGGCTTGCGCATCGCCGACATGGAACGCCTTGAGGCGTTGGCGGATGAAGATGCCGGTCCGTTGCTGCAATCCGACCTTCCCGATGAACGGCGGTTGCTGCCAGGCAGCTAAAAGATCAGAGATCGATCGCTCCCGGTTCGAGTAGGATGTGGCCGGCAAGCTTTCTGAAACTGTCGCGGCGCGCTTTCGGCATAAAGAGCTGTTGCATGTTGGCGAGTAATGCCTGCCATGCCGGCAATTGAATTTGGCGTTTGAGGCGCTCTGCCTCCTCGGCAAGATAGCGAATCTGCCGGCATCTCCACCCGTGTTTCTCAAAAAAGCCGAGCCAATCGTCAGGCGTAAACTTGAACGGGGCGTTCTGCAATCTGTCGCCCATCTGACGCTGCCTGTATTTGATGAGCTGGGGTGAGAAGTAATCCACGAGCCAGTACTTCGCGTGATCGAGGCTTCTGAGATCATCAGCCAGCGTGGCGACCTGATCGGCGCTCAAGTACGGCACAACACCTTCAGTGAGGACCAACAGTTTTTTGGCGGATGCGTTGACCTCGGCGAGCAATCGACGGCGGGCGGCGTCATCCGCGAGATCGCATTTTACGCGCGTCAGCCGACAGCGTGGCGTTTCATGCGCGAGGTGCTGCTCTTTGTAGTCGATGACGTGCGGGTAATCGACTTCGGTCCAATTGAGCGATCCGGGCAGGTCCATGCGATATGGCCGCGTGTCCAATCCGGCGCCGAGGTTCAGGACGGCGTCTATCCCTTCGCTAATGGCCAAGCGGATATGATCGTCGATAATGCACGTGCGCATGACGATGGCCCACGCCGTCACCATCGACCGCGGCATCGAATCCGCAATGTCTTTGCCGCGCGTTCCGGCGAGTACGCCGGCCAGCGGATCCTTAAAGAGCGCGTCGGGGCGCTGTGTCTCGACGCTTCGGTGATGTGCGATCCAGAACGCCGTATCCGAGACGTCTTTGATTAACGTGTTCGTCACGCGGATCTCCTCCCGGTGGTTTCCGCTGTTCGGTGCGCAGCGATCAGGTCCAAATGTTTCCTAATTTTAAATCGGCGGAAACATCCAGGAAATGTAGGGGATGGCAAGTTGAGCATGTCTTTGGGGGGAATTTGAGGTCAGTTTCTCGGTCAGCTCTAAAGGACTTGCGAAAATGGATTTGCAGAACTCAGGACACAACGAAATCGAGGAGCCTGCCAACGGCTCCCATCGGAAGCGCTACCAGCGTTTTCTCAGGGCGGCCGGCATTACGACCGCAGGAGGCGTGGCGATCGCTTTTCTTACGGCCGCAGTGGCAGTTCCCAGCACGAGCCCGCTGTCGCATGTTCTTGCATTGAGCAGCTCGGCTGCCGCTGCGGAGGCTGCGAGCCAACCTGCACTAGTTACGATGCCGAGCTTTGCGGGCCTTGTTGAAAAGGTAAAGCCTGCGGTCGTCTCGATCTACGTGCGCTCAGAAGAGACAACTCCGCTGACGTCATGGGACCAGCAGGGCGATAATGGCGAGCAGGGACAGCAAGGACAGCAAGGTGGTCCGTTCCAGTTTTTCTTTGGCTCTCCCGGCGGCCAGCAATTCGGTCTGCCGAACAACCAGCCTGGACCGCATGTCGTCCGTGCGCAGGGCTCCGGCTTTTTCATCACTGGTGACGGCTACCTTGTGACCAACAACCATGTGGTGAAAAACGCCAAGAAGGTCGAGGTTAAAACGACGGGCGGCAAGATGTATACGGCCAAGATTATCGGAACGGATCCGAAGACGGATCTTGCTCTTCTGAAGGTCGATGCGTCGGAGGACTTCCCGCATGTCGCCTTCGCTTCGACGCTTCCGAAAGTTGGTGATTGGGTCGTTGCGATGGGTAATCCGTTCGGTCTCGGTGGTACCGTCACCGCTGGTATCGTATCCGCACAGGGTCGCGACATCGGCAGCGGACCCTATGACGACTACATTCAGATCGATGCGCCGGTGAACTCCGGCAACTCGGGCGGACCGACCTTCAACCTCAACGGCGAAGTCATCGGTATCAATACGGCGATCTATTCGCCGTCCGGTGGCTCGGTCGGCATTGCCTTCGATATCCCGTCGATAACGGCAAAGTCGGTCGTCGATCAGATCAAATCGACGGGCAAGGTCACGCGCGGTTGGATTGGTGTCACGATTCAGCCTGTCACGGATGACATCGCGGCGAGCATGGGTCTGAAGAGCGCATCCGGTGCCATCGTCGATGAGCCGCAATCCGGTGGGCCCGCCGCTGAAGCCGGTCTGCAGAGCGGCGACGTGATCACGCACATGGACGGCATGGAGGTCAAGGATTCACGCGATCTTGCGCGTAAAGTCGGCGCGGTGGCCCCCGGTCAAACGATCAAGCTCACGTTCGTTCATAACGGCAAAGAGCGCTCCGTCGATCTTACTGCGCGCGCTTATCCGTCTGACAAACTCGCCTCCAATGATGAGGGCGATACGCAGAAGCCGCAGTTTGGCATGATGCTCGCGCCCTCTAGCGATGTTTCGGGAGCACGTGCCGACGGCGTCGTTGTCACGGGAGTCAATCCCGGCGGCGTTGCGTCGGAGAAGGGCGTGCAGCAGGGCGACGTCATTACGGCCGTCGGCGGCAAGTCTGTCTCTGCGCCGCGTGACGTTCAGACTGCGATCCGCGAGGCGCAGAACGAAGGCAAATCCGCTATTCTTCTGCATCTCAAAACGGCGGACGGCGGGCGCTTTGTGGCGCTGCCGTTGAAGCAGGGATAAGCAAGTCCTTAGAAAATCAGCCGGCGCGGGTTATGCAACCTGCGCCGGTTTTCTTTGCCAGCCCCGGGACAGTGGGCTGGCAAAAGTCAATTTGAAATGTGCGCAATCTGCGTCCAAGCTCAGGCATCTGCGGAAAGTTTTCCATGCAGACGGAGTTTGAAGGCGAAGACATCAGGAAACTCCGAAAAGAGCTGCGAGTTCGTGGTTCATTCGGGGCAAAATGCAAAGTGAGGAACTTCAATGTATATCGCGATGAACCGGTTCAAGGTGATCAAGGGGCTCGAAAACGAGTTCGAGGCAGCCTGGAAAGGGCGTGACTCGCATCTCAACCGCGTGAAGGGGTTCATCGAATTTCATCTTCTTCGCGGGCCTGAGCACGAAGATCACACGCTCTATTCTTCGCATACGACGTGGGCGAGCTTGGCGGATTTCGAGGCATGGACGAAATCGGAAGAGTTCCGCGCTTCACACAGGGGTGCGGGCGAGCGGAAGCCGCTGTTTCTCGGCCATCCTCAATTCGAGGGTTTCCATGTCGTGCAGTCGCTGAGCCTCAATAACAAAGCCGCGGCCGAATAAAGAAAGCGTTTGACTTCGTTTTTCGCGGCGCCTCCGCTCCGCGAAAACCGGATGGTGATCGAGATCGAATGAGCATGAGCCGCATGCCGCCCGCCGGACTGCGGCTCATTCACGATACGATCGAACCCAGGTGGGTCGACGATCTACGCTCAGACGCGGTGTCCCTTACAGAACAGCCAACCGAACATTCTGTCGCCGGCGCGGACGATGCCGTCGCCAAGGTGTCTGACGGTGCGTCCCGTGCAATCCAACGCCGAGGCGGTCCTCGTTTCCAAGCGGTTGAAGTGCAGGCAATGCGCTTGGGAAACGGCCGGAAGCGCGACAAGTGCTGCGAAGCCAGCAGCGGCTGCAAACGATATGCGCTTTGACATTCGATGAACTCCTCAAATTATACTGAATATGTGCATTTCAATTCCAATTCCCCATCTAATACCGCTTATTCTCGCGCGTCCGTGCCATAAATATGAATTGGTTATTTCCGCAGTTATTATCGGATTGACTTGGGATAGGTGCCGACACGATGAGCGTTAGGATGGTGGGGGTGGCCTTAGGCTGCGCATGTGGTCTGTGGAACCATGGGTCTCGGCCGCAAGGAGCTACTCCCCACGCAGAAGCGGCGCGTGCAGGCGGTTTTAACGACGCCCGCGCCAGTAATCCGGCAGAATGCGATGGAGACTGAGTCGTCTTTTTTCCTGGCTGAGGATTAGAACCATCATGTAAAGACGGAAATCTCTGCCGCGTGCGGCTGGCAGAAACTGAATGGCTAAGTGCCTGGGATTCTTCGCTGATTTTGAATTATCAAGCTACGTTGAAGGTGTTTTTGCGCATAGCTCGGGTTGGTATTTGCGCTGCACCTTGTTAAACCTTCATCGCGGAAGTATGTTTGAGTATATTTGGGTTCACAAATTCTATAGGCTGTCGCAATGCGACTTACTCTCCATGCTGATTATTCTCTGCGCGTTCTGATGTACGCGGGATTGAAGGGGAATGAACTCTCCACAATTGCTGAGATCTCAGAGCGGTTTGATATTTCCAAAAGCCATCTGATGAAGGTCGTGCATCAGCTTGGCCAGCTCGGTTATCTCGAGACGATGCAAGGGAAAAACGGTGGTTTCCGGCTTCTACGGAAGCCCAACCAAATCAAAATCGGCGCGGTCGTCCGCGATACGGAACAGGAACTCGACGTCATCGGATGTCTTCAGCAAGGCAACTATTGCCGCATTCAGCCTTCTTGTGTGCTTCGCCATGCTTTGGGTGAAGCGACGAATGCTTTCCTGGCTGTGCTTGACGACTATTCGCTGGAGGATTTGATAAGGCCTGGACGTCCTCTCTATAAGCTTCTCGATCTTGATGTTCCCGCGGAATTCTCCCGCACGTAGCCGCGCAGCTGCAATCTGGTGGTCTCTTCGGCGGTTCCTGTAACATACATATTAATTGCATGTTTGTGGGGATCGGATATCAAGACGCATCGGAATTTTGAGATGCGGATTGATTTTTCATGGACTGGCGGCTGTTTTATCGGCGCTTACCGGTATTGCTGGCCTTCGTGGGTTTAGGCGCGGCGCTCAGCATAACGATCATTATCATGGCTACCCGCTCGACGCCACTCACCCTTCATCAAGTAACCGCACCTCTGAACAGTGCCGTCACCGTGACGCCGGTGGCTCTCGAAGGCGTTTCCGGCTTACCGAAGCTCTTTTCGAAGAATGCGGAAGGGCAGCGCTGGGCCATTATCGGTGGTGCTTTGCTCGAGGCTGGGTTCGTGAAGGCGAGCATCCCGGCACTCGAGCGCGCCGTCGGTGCCGATAAAGACAATGCGATGCTTCACGTCGCATTGGGGGAAGCGCTGGCGCTATCGAATAACGGATGGATAACCGAATCGGCTAAGGCCGAGTTCGACTTTGCCATCAAAGCCGATCCGAACGATTTGATAGCGCGATTCTATATGGCGCATTGGTTGTTGCAAACGGGCAAGGCCAAGCTCGCCCTCGTCAAGTGGGTCGGCTTGATGCGGACGGTCGGCGACGACAAAGTCTGGTATGCCCGGTTGTGGGATGTGATGCCTCAGGCTGCAGATCAGGTCGGCATCAGCAGGCTAGCGTTGAAGGCTCTTTGCACTGCAAGCATGTAGAAGCATCTTAATGGTGCTGTGCGGTGTCGAAACGGAAGCCGATATGCAAACTGACGCAGGCGTTCAATAACATGCATTTCACATGTTGCTTTTGCAGAATGCAAGGGTAGAACGGCTCTAGTTTGTCGATCAGAGAAATCTGGAGGGGCCGTGTTTATGGGTCGGGACTCACTACAAGATCTCAGTTGTTCTGGAGTTTTTAGGGTCGATGCCGCTGACATACAAGGCGGCGCTTTTTTTGCCCATAAACATGTAAATGAGATGAATGTTAAAGAAAACGTAGGGCGGCGTGCCGGCTTTGGCAAAGCTCTCGCTGCTCTTTTTGCTCTCGGCTCCGGATTCTGTTGGTTCAGTGCTTCGGCGTCGGCGGAGACACATCACTTCTCGATGACGATCGAGGATACGATCCTCACTCTGGTCGGGAAGCAGACCTTTCATACGTTCTCCTACAACAGTCAGACGCCCGGTCCCCTTATCCATGTCGCGGAGGGCGACGATATCGAGGTCGAGGTCGAGAACAACACGACGCTGCCGCACACGATCCACTGGCACGGTCTCTATCAGAAGGGGACGTGGAAAAACGACGGTGTTCCGGACACCACGCAGGCGGCGATCGCGCCCGGCGAGACTTTCACCTATCACTTCAAAGCCGAGCCTTCGGGCACGATGTGGTACCACTGCCATGTCAACGTGAACGAGCACGTTGCGATGCGTGGCATGTGGGGCCCGCTGATCATCGATCCGAAAGATCCGAAGCCGATCGAGAAGGAAGTCACCAAAGATTACATCATGATGTTCTCCAGCTGGGTTTCCAACTGGGCGAACAAACCCGGCCAAGGCGGCATCCCGGGTGATGAGCCTGATTTCTTTACGCTGAATGGCAAAGCGTTCCCCGACACTCAGCCTCTCAGAATCAAGAAAGGCGATGTCGTCCGCATACGTCTTATTGGAGCGGGCGATGAGATGCACTCGATCCACATCCACGGTCACACGTTCGAGGTGTTTGCGAAGGACGGGCGGCCGCTTGCCAATCCTTATCCTGCGGACACGATCCTGTTGGGTCCAGGCGAACGCTACGACCTGATCCTGCGTGCCGACAATCCCGGCCTCTGGATGGTGCACGACCATATCGACAGGCACACGGTGAACGGCAAGTCGCCGATGGGCGGCATCATGACGGTCATCGAATACCAAGAAATCCCGCTGCAGGAACAGTCTTTCTACAAGTGGAAAGACAAGAAGTTCATTCCCGACTTCTTCTACGAAGAGTCGCTCAAGAAACCCTACGGAATGTACGACAACGCCGCCTTCAAAGGCGAGCCTGCGCCCTGACTCTCGACGGAGGTAAAAAATGAAAAGACTGTTATTTGCGGTCGCGGGTTTGCTTGCCGCGTTCAGCGGGGAAGCCCTCGCTGACGGGCTCGATCCGAGCTGCTCTTCCTGCCACGCGCTGACGAAACCGACCGACACATCGCTCGATCGGCTATGGACGCGCAAGGGGCCGGATCTTTGGTACGCCGGCAGCAAGTTCAATGCCGATTGGCTTACTGCATGGCTTCAGGATCCGAAGCCGATCCGCCCGGCGGGCTATCCCTATTTCGAGACGATCAAAGAGGGCCCGGACCACGACGTTCCGGATGAATCGAAGATCAAGCCACATCCGAAGCTCGACAAGGCCGCCGCGGAAGCCGCCACTGCCGAACTCATGAAGCTCAAGGCGCCTGCTGATCTCGTTCCCACCGGAGCGTTCAAAGGTGATAAGGGCGGCGCGAGGATGGGCTCTCTCGCCTTCACTAAGCTTCGCGGCTGCGTCGCCTGCCATCAGGGTGCTGAAGGCAAGGGTGGATTTTCGGGGCCAGAGCTCACCGATGGTGGCGCTCGTCTGCAGCCGGATTTCATCGCGGCCTACACCGCCGATCCGCAGAAGTTTGATCCGCACATCTGGATGCCGTCCTTGAACCTCAAGGACAAAGATATCCAGCGCCTTACCGCATATGTCCTGAGCTTGGGAGGCAAGCCATGAAAATCCGACTGGCTATAGGATTCGCCGCTCTGGCTTTTTTCGCGCTGCCGGAAAGCGGGTTCGCCGATGTTCCAGCCGAGAAGATCTACGGCACGTATTGCGTTCAGTGCCACGGGCTGAAGCGTAACGGCACCGGCGTCAATCTACCTGGGCTTTCAACCAAGCCGCGCGACCATACCGATACGAAGGGTATGGGCGATACGCCTGATGATGAGCTTTTCAAGGCCATCAAGGAGGGGGGGCTCGCCGTCAACAAGTCCTCGCTGATGCCTGCTTGGGGCGGCGTCCTTTCGGACGCGGAGATAACGGATCTCGTCAAATATCTCAGAACCGTTTGTCACTGCGGCCACTGACGGTCACCGCACTATCAATGCAAGAATTCAAGGGAGAGAGAAGTAAATGACCAGTCTACGTTACGGAAAAGCAGCGCTCGTCGGCGGGATGGCGGCGCTGTTTACTGTTGCTGCCGCCGCGTTGAGCGTGGCCCAGGCCAAAACAGTGAAGATTGAATTGACCATCAAAGAGACCCAGGTGCCGATCGACAACGAGGGTCACACGGCTCTTGGCTGGACCTACAACGGCCAGATACCGGGTCCGCTGCTCCGCGCGACGGAAGGCGATACGATCGATTTCACGCTCATCAATGATGCCGGCAATCAGAAATCGCACTCCATCGATTTCCATGATGCGCGGACGGACGTTCTCGGGCCATTCGCACCGATCAAACCGGGCGAGAAAAAGTCCTTTACATTCACCGTCGATAATCCGGGAATCTATTTCTATCACTGCGGCGCCGATCCGATGATTCAGCACATCGCGCGCGGCATGATCGGCGCGTTTATCGTCGATCCGAAAGACCCCAACGCGATGCCGAAGGCTGACCGCGAATACGTCCTCATCGAGCACCAGATGTTCGAGAATCCCGAAGACGTCAAAGCGATGATGGCCAACGACTGGAAGAAGGACGCATTCAACGCGGTGCCCTTCAAGTACGATCCAGTTCACGATACGAATGCGACGCAGACCCTCGAAGCCAAGCCCGGCGAGCGCGTTCGCATCTATTTCGTGAATGCGGGACCGAACGAATTTACAGGTTTCCACCCGATCGCAGGCATCTGGGACAAGGTCTACCCGTCAGGGAACCCGAAGAATGTGCTGACGGCGTTGCAGAACTATACGGTTGCGCCCGGCGACGCTGCGATCTTTGACATCATCTCACCGGTCGAGGGCGCCAACGCACTGGTCAATCACTCGATGCGTGCCGCGTTGTCAGGCGCGATCGCAGTCTTGATGTTCAGCAAGGATGCCGATCCCACGATGGGGCACGGTGACAAGATCCTCGTTCGCTGATTAGTCATCAAAGAGAGCACGAGGCCTGGGATGCATTAGCTTGCATTCCGGGCCTTGTGCTATTCGGTGAGGTTCTCCGGTTATTCAAGAAGACGTTGGCCCGCAATTGAGCATTTCGATTGGTCGATCGGGATATCGTCGCGTTGAAAATGTTTTAACTGAAATTGCACCGATCGTTCGTAGAGTCGCCATGGTTTTCTCGCACGCCAAGGTCCAGCGTACCCGTGAAGGTGTGTACGATGCTTTGGGGGAAGGGGCGGTTGTTCGCCGTCCAAAACAGCTTCGCTGATGGCGACCATCATGCGCTGCGAGCCTGGGTGCTTGCCGCGCTGCTCTTTCTATGTCCGCATTTTTCTCTGCCTGCCGCAGCCAAGACTCCGGGCGCGAAATATTGTTTCGGCGGTTGGTGCCACCGCGTCGGCACGCTTCGACAGACGGAAAGCCTCGTCGGCTGGCGCGGCTATCTCCTGGCTTCCTACTATGATGACTGCAGCCGCGATCGGCTCAACCCCTGCGGGTTGACAAGCTCAGGCGCTGTTTTTCGTCCCGATCTTCCGGACAACGCGGCAAGTCCGCTCTTTCCGGATGGTACGGTTATCCTGGCCTATAATCCCAAATCCGGAAGCGCTTCCATCCTGCGGATAACAAACGCCGGACCCTATAGCGGCCAGCGCAAGCTCGATGTGTCGCGTGCTGCTGCGGAAAGCCTCGGGTTCAGGGACGAGGGCGTCGCGCACCTTGTCGTCAGCGTGTTGAAGGCGCCGACGATCAAGGAAGCGACTTATATGCGCCGCCGTGTTTATCCGAGGGTTCCGGGTTACATCGGCCGGTTCGACAATTTCGATCTGGCTTACGCTGCGGGACTGGAAAAGCTCGATCTCGACGAACCGTCGATGATGGATGCCGATAATTCCGCTGACGCGGATGCGCCTCCGGACGACGAGCAGTCCGGGGAGGAGTTGATTCTGAAGCCCCGGCCAGCGGTGTCGCCGTATTTGGCACGCGAACTCGTCATGCTTAAATTTTTGCCGCGGCCGGTCCGGCGTACGAGATCGCCAGAGGAAGAGCCGGAAGCACAGGCGGCCGATGTTGAAGTACCGCCGTCGCTGGCAATCGATTTCGGACTGGGCTTGCGGAAATTTATCGGCCCCTCGCAGGTCGCGGCTACGGGAACCAAGTGAAGCGGTGACTGCGGATTGGTGTCACCGGCTGCAAAATATTCGCGATAAAGGGCGGACTCAACGTGCCGATCTGGTCGGCTCCGACGGAGGGTTCATAGCAGCTGACCTTGCCATTTCCTCGGCCAAGCGTGCTTGGCGCTTTCGCGGGCGAACGGCGAGTGTCGGAAGCTTGATCAACACCGGCTCTGCGGCGTCTGGAAAATCGTTGGGTGATGCAGGCGGTTCGTGCTGCGCCAGATATTTTCTGACCGGCTTTGATGCCGTGACCGGAGACTTCGGTACTGGCGGCGCCTTGTGATGCTCTTCGAGAGTGGCGGTTCCGGTTTCGCCGTCGTCGCGCTGCCAGAAAATTCGCTGCCCATCCCGTTGAATGGCCAAGCAGTGCTGCTCTCCGCTGAACCAGCGGAACCACTTGTAGCAAATGCGATCTTCTGAGAGCCAGTAGCGGCCTCTGTCCTTTTGAGAACCGAGGTAGGATGCCAACTGTCCGGCATCGCCCGACATCAGGCCGTCGCCGTCGAATTTGATCGGCACCACCATACCGAGCGGCGTATCGAGTTTCAGAACGGACCCAGGTATGGTTGCCTTGATTGCTTCGCCGTTCAGCTGAACGGGCTCTGCGGCAGCGGCGTGAGCCCTTAGCACGCAGGATGCAATCACAAGAAAACACAGACTGTTACGCACGATGAATTCCCCGAAGCCCCGATCTACTTCCGGGATAAGTGTGGCACCATCAAGATCGACCGTAGTTCTTGCGCTCAACACTTCGCCGAAGCCTACTTTTTCTATTTTTGAGAATTGCTCCGGAAGCTTTATTTTCTCTTAAGTTCGGTAAAGGTGTCGCTGCTACTTTTAATGGGTTGCAACGCACGTCGCTCGATGCGGACGGAGCTGGAGCACGGCCCGAAGAGCGTTTCTCAGAGGCTGCCGGTGGCCGAGCTGGTCGCAGGCTCCGTCTCCGGCGGATTAAGAAATCGCTCGGGCCCGTGCTTGGCACTGAGCCGTGTGCCGAACTTAAACACGTCGATGTAGCAGGAATCGATGCAGGCGCCGCAATTCGTGCAATCGCCCGAGAGGATCAGCCGTGTTCCGGTGCCTTTGAGCGCGGGTGTGATGATGTGCGGTTCCGGGCAGGCTCTGAAACATGCACCGCAATCCGTACAGGCCTCGCGGTCGATGGCGCTTATTCGGGTCAGGCTCTTGGACCCCACGACGCCGTAGAATGCACCGACCGGGCAAAGGTGGCTGCACCAACCTCGCTTGGTGACAAAGAGGTCCAGAAGGAAAACGGCGGCGATGATGCCCCAGCTCGCGCCCATGCCGAAGATCATGCCGCGCTGAAGGATGCTGACAGGGTTTAGGAACTCCCACGCAATCGTTCCTGTCAGGGCGGATGCACCGATAGCGGCGATCATGATCCAGATGCGCGTGCGCCGGTCTATTTTTCGGTCTCGCGTCAGGCCCAGCTTTTCGCGCAGCCAGAAAGCAGTATCGGTGACGACGTTCACCGGGCACACCCAACTGCAATAGGCGCGACCGCCGACGAACCAGTAGAACGCGAGAATGATCGCAGTTCCGACTATGGCGGTGAAAATGGGTACGTGTCTGGCAGCGAGCGATTGAATGAAGATAAAGGGATCTGCCAGAGGCAGGATGCCGAGGATATTGCTGGACGCGAAATTGCCCCGCGCGATCCAGAGACCGAACCACGGCCCGGTCAGAAAAATCATTATGACCAATATCTGCGAGGTACGCCTCAGCAACCAGTAACGGTGCGCGTGTAGCCAGCCGCGGCGCGTCGCGGCGTAGACCCTTGAATCGGAAATGAGCCACTTTCTGGCTGAGGCAATGTCCATTCAGACACCCCGCTTCAGTGTGCCATGGCCTGTTATCGGGCGTCCTGCAGCGTTTCGCCCGGCTTTACCAAGCCCCAACGGTCTCGGCAGAACGCGGATCGCAGCTTCTTCGAGAACGCACTGTTTCTCGCACGTTCCGCAGCCGGTGCATTGCGTGGAATGCACGGTCGGGATCAGCATCTGCCTGCCTTTGATCGTTTGCTTTTCGAGCGTGATCGCTTCGTCGCGAATGGGGCAGACGCGGTAGCAGATGCTGCAGTGCATGCCCTTGTAGTTCAGACAAGTTTCATGATCGACCAGGACGGCGACGCCCATGTCGGCATCGCGGATGCTCGGAATTTCCCTGTTGAGTGCGCCGGTCGGGCACGCTTTCGCACACGGAACATCCTCACACATGAAACAAGGCACATCGCGCGCGACAAAGAATGGCGTTCCAAGCGCGGTTTCCTCGCCCATTGTTGCGAGGCGCAACGTATCGTAGGGGCATGCGCGCACGCACAGGCCGCACCTTACACAGGCAGCGAGAAATTCGTCTTCCTTGATGGCACCGGGAGGGCGCAACGCCTTTGCGTCGGTTGCGCGAGCAGTGTGGATGAATTGATCGAGCGCCGCGACCGCGACGCAAGCTACGCCCGCTGTTTTCGCGATGTTGTTCAAAAAATCGCGACGGTTGAAACTTGATGCCGGACTTCCCTTATCCGGTTTCTTAGCTTGCGCGTCGTCGTCCTTTTGACTTGGCGTCTTTGGGGACCGTGGGCTTGGCCCGTCGCTGATGAACCGATTCTTCATGGATCCCTCTTTGCTGGTTGTGACCTTACACAAACACTGCAAAGCTTCGGGCGGACCGGTTGCTGCCGCCGGTCGTCGCTCATCTTTCGCTTATGATAATTTGTCGTCGCTGCGACTGACCGCAACTGAAAGGCATTAGCTTACAAGATTTGTAAGAAACAGGCCGTTTAGCGAAGGTATTTGTGACTTCGGTGTGTAGTGATCAATGTTCTTTTATCAGCGCGCGCAGCGGGTTCCCGCACGATGTATGAGATCTTGAAAGCTGCACCTTTCGATGGTTTGCCGAAACTTACAAAGACGGAATCTGTTTCGTATTGAGAAAAATTCAAAATCGTGAGTTAAATCGACGGCCACGGGCGAAACAGGAGCTTGGTCGTGCGCATACTGATGATTGAAGATGACTGCGAGACGGCGGCGTTCGTGAGCAATGGCCTCCGGCAAGCGGGTCATGCCGTCGATGTCGTGTCCGATGGAAAAGACGGGGTTCTGCTGGGAATCCAGGAGGACTATGACCTCGTCATTCTAGATCGAATGATCCCCGGCTTGGATGGTTTGTCGGTGGCGCGCACGCTTCGAAGCAGCGGGCGCAATGTTGCGATACTTTTTTTGACTGCACTTGGCGGCATCAATGACCGCGTTCAAGGGCTCGACGTCGGAGGCGACGACTATGTTGTCAAGCCTTTTGCGTTTTCTGAATTGCTTGCACGCGTCAATGCGCTAGGACGGCGCGCGCCTTTCAAATGCGAGCGCGAGAAACTTACGGCGGGCGATCTCGAGATGGATATCGCCAATCGCGTCGTAACGCGCGGCAACCAGCCAATCAATCTTCTGCCGCGCGAAAGCATGCTCTTGGAAGTTCTGCTGCGTAACAAGGGCAGGGTCGTGTTGCGCACCATGATTTTGGAACGCGTTTGGGGCTTCCGTTTTGAGCCTAAAACCAGTGTCGTCGAAACGCATATTTCGCGCCTTAGGGCGAAGGTCGATAAACCTTTCGACGCGCCCCTGATTCATACCGTTCGAGGAAGCGGCTACTCGATCTATGACACTTAACGAGTGCACGACAGGCCCGCAGTTCAAATACAGTGCTGGAATTGCGTTGATCCTGGTTGCCGCTTCCAGCGCCATATTTTACTTCACGGCCTTCGATTCAACGGACACTGTCGAACAGCAAGTGGTGTCGCGGATCATCCAGCTCCGCGATTCACTCGTCGCGTATGATACGCGCTGGGGAATTCGGCGACTCGTAGAACTCGTGCAGGGTGGCGCGATTTTGTCCGCCCATGACGGTGCTTTCATTTCGATTGTCGATGCATCGGGCGAACCCCTTGTTCATACGTCGGATGAGATCCCGAAGTCGGAGGCATGGGAGGCTCTCAAAGCTCCGAAGGGCACGGTGAGTCGAGGGTCCGCACTCGATGCCTATCATCTCTTCGTGACATCTGCCCCTCTGTCAGAAGGGAAGCTGCTGGTGGGGCAATCCGATCGGCAGTTTTTGGAGGCTCGCCGATCTCTCTTCATCCGTTTTGTTTTGCTGAATGGCGCAGCGATAACCGCGCTTTCCCTCTTTGACTTATTCTTTCGGCGGCGCGCCCACTCGAGAATGGTGGCTATGAAGGCGACGCTCGCAGCGTTCAACTCGGGAGTCACAGATCGCCGTGTCAGCTTCTCAGAGCCGATCGATTGCTATTACGAGCTTGCATACGCGATCAACGAGACGCTCGATCGCACGCAGGTTTTGATTCAAAATCTGAACTACACATCTTCAGACGTCGCCCATAATCTCAAAAAGCCTCTGACGCGTCTGCGTCAGAGGCTTGAAGTTATGTACGATGGCGATCTTTCAGATACCGACTTCAAGAGCAAGATCGGAGAAGCGATAGAAGAAATCGATTCTCTGGCCACGAAGTTCGAGGCACTTTTGAACATCGGTCAGTTGCAGTCCGGCGATCATCGCTCTCGTTTCGTGGATGTCGATCTCAAGAGCCTCGTGACGCATGTCATTGAGCTCTACGAACCAATGATCGTCGACAGTTGGCAGAAACTTGAGGTCGCAATTCCAGCGGGACCGCTTGGGACCGTTCGCGGCGATCGAGAGCTTCTGATGGAAATGCTCGTCAATTTCATCGAGAACGCCATACTGCACTGCCCGCCAGGCACAAAAATTTGTATTGCCCTCAAGCGATCGATGACAGGCATTACGATTACGATTTCCGACGATGGCCCCGGTATTCCGCCGTCGGAAATCGAGAATGTGTTTCGCCGTTTCTATCGTTTGGATGCTTCGCGCACGAAGCCCGGACATGGGCTTGGCGTTCCTTGCTCGGTTGCTATCGCAGAGCTACATCGCGCGCGCATCGAGCTCTCCGATAACAAACCCGGACTGAAGGTTGAGATTCACTTTCCGACGAACTCCGGAAAAAAGCTTCCTAAGCTCGGGCTGAGACCGCGATCGGGTTTTCGCGTCTGATCTTTTCTGGCCCGGCTTCCATTCGATTCATTGATATCATCAATCGCTCGATCAATTCTGTCAGCGATGTAAGGAAGGTGCGAGGAGCCTGCAAGGATTGGCCCTCAATCTCTCTTGGACGACGACGGCAGTGTCCTCTGCTGTATTCGATCGCGTGACCGAGGTCCGTCAATGGTGTGCTGGCACCTTCCCAGCATGTCGAGAAGTGCGGCCTCGGTCACGGTGCGACAGAAAATTAAAAACGCACAACGGAGGTTGGGCATGGCGCAAACCTATCAAGATTCACCAACCGATCTTCTAATCGACTTGGGGAAGATCGAACGTGTTCCGGACGCCCACTACTTTGCAACTCCTCGCTCGAGGCTGGAGCGAGTTGGCTTAATGGCTTCGAGCGCCGCTGCTGGCGTTCTCGCGGTCTATTTCTTCGCCGCTAACGCGACTCTTCAAACGTCGCTGACGTGGTTGTTGGTCGCCTTGGCATTCGCCGGCGGTCTTTTGTCGACTTGGTCTCCGTGCGGCTATTCAAGCATCTGCCTGTTGCGGCCGAACGGACGGTATTCGTCGCGCGCGGTCGCTGAATGGATGCCGACACTGATTGCTCATGCGGCTGGATACATCGCAGGCGCTTTCATTTTCGGCGGTGCTCTAGGCTTTATTGGTTATAGCCTCGGGCTCGGAGCATATCTTTCCTATACGCTGCCCGTCTTTGCCGCGCTTCTGGTTCTCTATGGGGCGCATCAATTTGGCTTCGTGCGGGTTCCGTATCCCCAGCGGCGCTGTCAGGTTCCGCATGATGCACGGCAGCGTTTCCCGAAGTGGGTCATTGGGCTGATTTATGGGTTCTCGCTCGGTCTCAACTATCTGACCTACGTACAGACGCCGTTGCTCTATGCCGTGACGGGTGCCGCGCTGTTCTCCGGATCGGTCGCATTCGGCGTCGGTATATTCCTGATCTTCAACCTCGGTCGCTTCCTTCCGGTAATGCTCAACGCTCTACCATTGACCGATATTTCCATTACGCAATGGCTCTCGCGCCATCAGGAAAATGCCGCTGTTGTCGATGGCATGCTCCTTGTCGGTGCTGGGTTGGCGTGCCTGACGATGATGCTGCTGGCATGAACTAGGAGCCGGCTTCGCCTTCACACCTTCATTTCGATTTGGCGCAGGAGTTTGCCTGACAGGCGCTCAAGCGGGTGGCCTTCTGCGTCCCACGGCCCCAAAAAAATAGGAGAAAATGAAATGAAATTTCCAGCACTCACGTTCAGAATAGGTTGCTCGGCGCTCGCGATTGCAGCTTCAACGTCGTACGTATTAGCTCAAGGCGCTCAGGTTCCAAGCCACGTTCAGAAGGAAGTCACATCGACCCTCGAGGATACGCCAAAGATCCTCTCTGCTCCGCCGTCGGATGCTCGCCGCGTGTATGTCACGGACCCCGCGGACTTCGGCGCGACGACACGCATCGTTACGATTGACGGCAATAACGCGAAGCTCCTTGCGCAAACCGATACCGGTCTCGTTCCGAACCCGATCGTTTCATCGGACGGCAAGTTCTTTGCGCATGCAAGCACGGTGTTCTCGCGCGTCTCGAAGGGTAAGCGCGACGACTACGTCGAAGTCTACGACGCCCAAAGCCACAACGTCATCGCCGATATCGACATTCCCGAAGTGCGGTTCCTCGTGAACACGTACCAGTGGATGGCAGCACTGACGCCGGACGACAAATCGCTGTTGCTCTACCAATTCTCGCCAAGCCCGGGCGTTGCGCTCATCGACCTCGACTCGAAGAAATTCGTGAAGGTGATGGACGTTCCGGATTGCTATCACGTCTTCCCGACGGCCAACGATTCCTTCTTCATGCACTGCCGCGAAGGGCACCTGCTGAAGGCGACGTTCGGCAAGGACGGAACGATCAAGCACGAAAAGACGAAGATCTTCCATCCCGAGAATAAGCATCTGGTCAACACGCCTGCGTATTCGCCCAAGGCGAAGCGCCTCGTATGGCCGAGCTATGATGGCACGATCTATCAGGTCGATTTCTCCTCGGGCGAAGCAAAGTTCCTCGACACGTTCGAAGCATTCACGCCTGAAGAAAAAGCCGACAAGTGGGCGCCTGGCGGATGGGGCCTCGTTGCCTATCACCGCGAAAGCAACCGCATCTTCCTGCTCGCAGATCAGCGTGCGCAGTGGACGCACAAGTACGCCAGCCGCTTCGTCTTCGTCTATGACGCCGCGACCGGCAAGCGGTTGGCCAAGATCGAGCTCGGCCACGACGTAAACTCGATCGGCGTCAGCGCAGATAAGGACGCGCAGCTCTACGGTCTCTCCTCCGTCGATCGCACGCTCTACATCTATGATGCTGCGACTGGCAAAGAGACCTCGAAGGTTGATCAGATCGGCACCGTGCCGCTCGTCGTGACGACCGTGGATCAGTGAGGCTGGGTTATGCTGGTATCGTCGTTCCCCATGATAGACCTGTTCGTGCAGTTTCTGCTCGCGCTCGTCTTCGCTGGAGCGGCGGTTTCCAAGCTCCAGAATGCAGACGAGTTCCACGGTGTTGTTCGGAATTTTCGTCTTCTACCCCAGGCGGTGGACGGGGCATTCGCTGCCGCACTGCCTTGGGTGGAGCTTGGCATCGCCGCATCTCTCATACTCGGCGTTGGGATCCCGGCGTCGGGTGCCTTGGCGGGATTGTTGCTCTTCGTTTTCGCCGTTGCAATCGCGATCAATATCTTTCGCGGGCGCACCGAAATCGATTGCGGCTGTTTCCGGCAGGGTATGCGCCAGCCCTTGAGTTGGGCGCTGGTGCTTAGGAACATCGTGCTTGGTGCCGGCGCATTTTGGCTGGCGGCAGGCCCGGAATGGCCGCAGGGAGCCAGGCTGCAGGACTTCATTATTGCAGCACTGGCAGCGGCGAGTGTGGCCCTGATTTATCTCTGTGCCAATGAACTCGCAGCTCTGCGACGCATGCCGCTCGGAAAACGTAAAATTGCCAGCGAAGGATCTCTGAGATGACAAATGAACTGTTAGTTGCGTCCAGCATCCTTCAATGGATCGCGCTGTGCGCAGGGGGTGTGGTGCTCCTTGGAATAGCTCGGCAAGTCGGGCTGTTGCATGAACGCTCCGCTCCACTCGGTGCGATGATCACCGATCATGGCCCCGGTATCGGCGATAAGGCTCCGACGTTCAGCCTTATCGACGTCAAGGGTCAGAAGCGACAGATCGGCGGCGAGAACGCTGCCGGCAACGAAACGATGCTGCTCTTCACCTCTCCGACGTGCCCGGTTTGCGAGAAGCTTCTGCCGATCGTCAAGTCTGTGGCTCGCGCTGAAGGCATCAGCGTCATGCTGATCAGCGACGGAGCGGAGGAGGAACACAAGGCATTCCTGGCGAAGCACCAGCTTGACGGTTTGCCTTATGTGATTTCGGCAGAAATCGGCATGCGTTTCCAGGTCGGCAAAGTGCCTTACGGCGTGCTGATCGACAGCGCAGGAGTGATCAAAGCGAAGGGTCTTTGCAACACGCGGGAGCATATCGAGAGCCTGCTTGAAGCAAGCCGTATCGGTCACGCCTCGCTGCAGGAGTACCTCGCAAACAAGAACGGCTCAGCACAGCCTACCGGGCACAGTACTCCGCCGCTCGCGATGTAAACCAAGCACCGTTCTCACCTGAAAAAATGATCAACCAATCAAAGCAGATGGAACAAAGAAAATGACGAACAGAAGCAAATTCGATGATATTGTCGAAAACCTGTCGCGGCGTATTGCCGGACACACGAGCCGCCGTAGCTTCATCGGTCGTGTCGGTACCGCAGTCGCCGGTGTTGCGCTGGTTCCTCTTTTGCCGGTCGATCGCAGCGGTCGCGTGAGCCGGGCCCAGGCGGGCGCTGGAACACGAGACGGATGGAATCCGCAGGATAAAGACATCCATCAGTGCGATTACTGGCGCCACTGCTCGCTTGACGGATACATTTGCGGTTGCGCCGGCGGCACGCTGACGGACTGCCCGCCAGGCACAAAGCTGTCGCCGAGTTCCTGGGTGGCGAGCTGCTATAACCCCGGTGACAAGCAGAGCTATCTCATCGCCTATCGCGACTGCTGCGGAAAGAACGTGGCACTGACCTGCCCGTGCCTCAACACTGAAGGCGAATTGCCGATCTATCGTCCAGAGTTCGGCAACGACATCATCTGGTGCTTCGGCTCAGAGGATGAAGCAATGACGTATCACTGCACTATCTCTCCAATCGTCGGTAAATCCGGCTAATCACGCTCTTAACTTGGGCAGCGATGACTTGTCATCGCTGCTCTTTTCCATGGGATATTCTGAATGAAGTTGAGCACACTGTTCGCCTTACTTGTTTCTTTCGCGACGTTCTTCAGCGCGGCGGCCAACGCCAATCCTGTGGACGTCGTTTCGCCTTCGGAGGCCCCGGCAGACGCGGTAAAAGTCGATATCGCGAAAATGAAATTTGCGCCCAGCACGCTCGATATCGCTGCGGGCACTGTCGTCGTCTGGACCAATCACGATGCCGTGCCGCACAACGTCTATCTGCCTGCACCCATTGAAGTGGTCGGTCAGATGCTTCGCGCCGGCCAATCCCTGGCTCTCAAATTCAACGAGCCAGGAGACTACAGCTACATCTGTTCACCGCACCCGTACATGAAGGGAAAGGTGACGGTGAAGGCGAAATGATCGTTTCTATTTTGCACTAGAGAACGAGACATGTGGGTACCCTACAATCTTCTGTCGCCGTTGAAGGCAGACGTAACGCGCCCGGCCATCCTGGCATCTGAGGCTGCAAAAAACGAACGAGATTTCGTTGTCGGCTTCATCCTGCGGAATCCCGTTTCAAGGAGCTGGGAGTCCGACCTCTTGGTCGCTGACGAGGATCGAGAAGCGCCTCTCGCCCTGGATAGTCGTCGGGGAACCGTCCATGCCTCGGTCAATCATGCGGGCAAACTCGAAGAGCTTATTTATAATGTGCGCTCTTCGGGAGCTATCCCGGCGCTTGCCCACTGTTATCACGACGTCGTCAAACGTCTCGAAGGCTTGATCCTCAAGTCGGGGCGTGGAATCGAGATCGTCGGCTGGCGGGTCGTTGACGTCGAGCATGGTGCGCGCTGGAAGTGTCTTCCCTCGCGGCCGAGCGCCGTAGCCCAGTCGGCGGAGCTGCAAGATGCTCCGCCTCAATATCACGAAATGATGCGTCTTTATCGGGAGTCCCGCTGCGCGACGAGCGCGCGCTGGAGACTGATTTGCGCGGGCGCGATTCTCGATGCCGCCGTTATGCAGCGCGATCCGTTCCCGCCAAATGAAACTGCCGAGGAAGCGAGCGCGGCCGATAGCATTCGCATCACGAATGACATGCTCATTCGCAGCAATGCGATCATCATGCACCCGGATCTCAAGGGTGCGACGATTGCAGATTTCCACGCGGTGCTCGAACCCAAGCGGCAGGCGCTGTTGAAAGGACTTCTTCCGTCGGGACGGGCGGAGTTCGGGGCCAACCCGAGCTATCATGACGATCTCGCGGATGCCGCCGTTGCCAATCTCGCAGACTTGCTGGCGCGCGAACTTCTTATGCTTCGATTAGGCTTCAATGCTCCGCCACGGGCGACGTCGGATGTTGTCGAATACGAGTCGCTCGAACTCTCTGGGTTGAGTTGAGAAGAGATGACTTTTCGACGAGCTTTGTCGTGTTCAATCATCGTCAGTTCCGTAGCGACGTTTCTGACGGTCGTTGCTCGTGGCAATGAGCTGACAACAGGCGTTGAGAGTTCGGCGGGCTCAGCTCGGATGAGCGCAGCGGCTATCGACGAACTCAAGGTGAAATTTCGTCGACCGACGTCCATTCCGTTTCCAAAGTCCAATCCATTTGACGAAAAGAAGAAGGAACTCGGACGAACACTGTTCTTCGATCCAAGGCTTTCGGTCACCGGCTCCGTATCGTGCGCCTCGTGCCACGATCCGAACATTGGCTGGACCGATGGCTTGGCGCGCGGCGTCGGCGTTACCGGTGTTCCATTGCCGCGCCGTACACCGGGCATCGTCGACGCCGCTTGGTTGACGGCGTTGATGTGGGACGGTCGCGCCGATACACTCGAACAACAAGCCGCGATGCCGATTACGGCCGAGCACGAAATGGGCATGCCGCTCGACGGGCTTACGAAACGCCTCAATGAAATCGATGGCTACAAAAGCCTTTTCGAAGCGGTGTTTCCGGGCAAGGAGATCAACGCCAAGAACGCCATTGCGGCGCTCGCAACCTATGAACGTACGCTCGTATCCAACAAGTCGTCGTTCGATCGATGGATAGACGGGGACGCGTCGGCTATTTCCGCAGCAGCGCGACGCGGCTTTGTCGTTTTTAATAGCACTGGCCGCTGCAACAAGTGTCACTCAGGATGGCGTTTTACGGATGACAGCTTTCATGACATTGGCCTTCGTTCAGAGGATATCGGACGCGGCAAGTTTGCGCCGCCCAGCGTCACCATCATGAAGCACGCATTCAAGACGCCATCTCTGAGAAATGCGCGGATGTCCGGACCCTATATGCACAACGGATCGATGAAAACGATGGAGGAAGTTTTGGATCACTATGAGAAGGGTGGGGAGCTTCGTCCAAGCCTTTCTCCGGAAATGAAGCCGGTAAAGCTTAGCCGGCAGGAAAAAGACGATCTCCTGGCGTTTTTGAAAACGCTAGGTGGGCCACCGCTCGCGGACAAGGGCCCGGAACTACCGTAGTCGAATGAAGAGGTAAGATACCGTGAGAGTCGTTAGGGCGCTGATCATTGCAACCGTTATGGTTCTGTCGTCCGGACCAGCCTATTCGGCCGAACACACGCTTATCATGCATCACATGGAGCTCGAGGAAATAACGGTGCCTGTGCGCGTCGGTGACGTCGTCAATTTCGATAATCGCTCCGACATGACGCACAATCTCTATGTCACTTATAGCGACGGGACTGTCGATAATCTCGATACGCAAGTTCCCGGCACGCAGCGAAAATTGACGCTGCGCGTCGCGGGTCCTGCGATCATCAAGTGCTGGATTCACCCGATTATCAGACTTGAAATGGAAATCGCCCCAAAGGATGCGCCAGCTGCCCCGTGATCTTTGACGGTCGCGGAATTGTCTTCTAATCGCGGAGAATTTTGATGATGGGTCTTAGCGTGCAGCACATCCTTCTCGTGCTCGTCGTTGCGCTGCTGCTCTTTGGCCGTGGCAAAATTTCCGAATTGATGGGCGATCTCGCGAAAGGCATCAAGACTTTCAAGAAGGGCCTTGTCGACGAAGATTCGACAGTGGGTCGTCGTCCTGTTGCCATTGAAGATCACGGCGCGAACACGATGAAGCCGCTTGAATGACATTGACGCTACATGCGTCGAGATGATCCCGGCTCTTCGGTGAGTGGAGAATCGTACGAAACTACACCTGATGGTGGGGTGGGTTGCGCTTCGTGACAAACCGGAAAGTCCTTGCCAGCGGGGGTGCCGGCCACGCATGGGATCTTGCAGCTATGCACAAACGTCGCCGCGCGCAGAGAGAGGAGACTTTGACTGCTCATTCCCGCTCCGCACTTTCTAGTGGCTGGAGCGCGCACAGCTCGTCCTAAACCAGTCAAGGTAACTTCTACCGCTAAAGTGTGGAGGACGAGTCAAGCTTCTTGCGGCTCGCGAACGCCCGCAAGGGCTTTTGGTTTCTGGATTGGACGTTCTGATGTTGGCGTCGCCTCTCCTCTACCGGCGAAGTTGCACGCCAAATAGGTGGCCAGTCCCATTTTCCGAATATTGAAAATTACACGGCGAAGCTGATTGTACTTTTTCGGAAGGCTTTTTATGGGGATCGTTGTTTCGATTTCTGTTCCGCTGGCCTGTCTAATGGGCGGAGGATGAATTCCGTACACGTTGAGATCGAGCTGCCAGGGCCAACGGATCTCGACGTCTATCGGCTCCCTGACGAGCCGTGGCGTCAAAAGCTTTCGAGCGCCGGACTGACTGACGACCAGTCCTGTCGTGCTCCTTGGAACCCGCAGATAGCGGACGAGAGTTCGTCCTTGGCCGATTTCTGCAATTCGTTGAGTGGGCCGCGCGGAAGTCTCGATAAGACGAATAATATCCCAATCGCGCGGCGCCATCTTCGCGGCAGCCTCGATCGCGCCAACGCTATCCGTCTCGATGCGCGCGTCATCTTCCAAGATCAATGCAAAGGGGAGGTTTCTTTCGACGATAATTCGATAAATTGACAGGTGGCTCGCAGAGCACCCGACTTCCCCAGGCCCCATGCGATCGTCGTAGAAAGATTGCAGCCAATCCGGCACCGCGCGTCCGTCAACGGCTGGTATACGCTCGGCTGACAGCCCACAGTTCGTAAGCTCCGCTTCCAAGCGCGCGCGCCGAGACACATCCCGGTCCAGATTTATGTAGAAGGCTGGGATGGGTGAACGAAAACTCTGGCTCTCAATCATTATTCTTTACCGTTTGCCAGATGCGAAAGTGAGATTCGCTTACCGTGATTCCCCTGAGAATGCCCGCCTTCAACCTATGCCCATCTAAGTATCGCTGGGTTATCAACATTCTCCGCTGCGAGCCTAGCGGTCATTCTGGCTGGTAGTGAGAAGCGCTTGTCCACATCTTCCTATGCGCCCTCCTGGCGATTTTCTGCGTCCGCACGCTATCGTGCTCGCTCCCAAGGAAATCTGATCACAATGGGCCCAGGAGCAGATGTCCAATCTCGCCGACACCCTGCGAACCGACATGGAGATGTTTCTCAATCAATTTGCGGGTGAGAAGGTTCTATTCGTTCCCAATGAAGGCAATGTCGGGGATTGCTTGATTTTCGCGGCCACGCTCGACGTATTTTCGAAAGCGTCTATCGGCGTCGAAGTCGTCGACAAAGGCGCGGACTTTCGCAATCGCACGGTATTTCTCGGGGGAGGCGGCAATCTGGTCGGACTCTATCGAGGGATGCGCGAGACGATCGAAGCGTGCAGAGATCAGGCGGCGCGCATCATTCTGCTACCCCATACGATCAGAGGTAACGTCGATCTGATCCAGGCTTTCGATAGTCGCGCGACGATCTGGTGCCGAGATCTGAGGTCGTTCGAATACGTCGGCATGCTCAACCCAAGTTTGGATCGCCGTCTCGCACACGACATGGCATTCCACTGCGATGCGACCCATCTTTTAAATGATCCGAGATGTAGCGCATTTGGGCCGCCGATGCTCCAGGCCGGTCTTGATCGGCATCGCACCAATCTTGATAGAATTTCTCATTTACCTGTCGTTCGGTTCATGCGGACCGATCGGGAAGCACGATCAACACGAATCCGCACTGACTTGGATGTGTCGAGGGCGTTTGGCCGGGTTGCGGACGCTGAATCGTCAAAACTCGCTGCTTGGTGTTTTTTGAAGACGATCTCGGCTGCGAAGCGTGTCGTTACCGATCGGCTGCATGTGGCGATTGCTTGCGCGCTTCTGCATAAAGAGTGCGAGCTCGTCGACAATTCCTACAATAAAAATAGAGAAATTTACGCCCATAGCCTCCGTCGCTTCGAATGGATTTCGTTCTCAAAGTCAGCCGGAGAAACGATCGCTGATTTGCCGTCTCCAAAGAGGTCGCTTCTCGCAAGGGCGGCGCGTCATACGCAA
This sequence comes from Hyphomicrobium sp., assembly GCA_035547255.1. Classification (GTDB taxonomy): domain Bacteria; phylum Pseudomonadota; class Alphaproteobacteria; order Rhizobiales; family Hyphomicrobiaceae; genus Hyphomicrobium_B. Next base: position 24,531 of record DASZVX010000122.1, on the reverse strand, counting down.
CGTTTCTGCGACCGCTTCCTGAGCGCAGAAGTGCAATGACAGTGCTATCGCACGACGGCAAGGCGGGTCCAATCTCGCGAAAGACGCGTATGCCGGCGCGCGAGGACGGCCGCGCCCGAAATCCACACCTAAATCTGGACATCGACCTCGGCGTGGTTCGATACAACGTCGAAGCAACTCGAGACCCCAAATGGCGAGGCTGAAACTGCAAATTTCCGAGGATGGTCTCCGTCGCGATGTTCTGAGCCTTCGGAGCTAATTGCGCGTCTCCGCTGGCCTTGCGGTTCTGATCGGTGCGTTCATGCGCCGACTACGGTGGGGCGTAAATCCGCAACTGGGATTTGCGAGTTGATGGACCATAGCGGCGATGACGACATCGATGCTTGAGGTTCGAATGCGCAGAGAAGGCAGCGAACCTGGATGTCTGGAGAGCAGTTTGAGCGCTGCGTCCGAATCGCAGAGGTCTGCAGACCTCGACGCGGGTCGTAGTCGAGGTCGCCCAATCAAGAGACCCCATGCCAGCATCACATCAAAGAGCAGACGTAGCCGTCCCGACACGAAGGGCCAATAGCGACCTAACCAATTTACTCGGGCGATGCGTGCACAAAGTCGCGTCATCCCAGGAGCGGTCATTGCTGCTATCGTGTTCTGCGGCCGCCGACATCTCCGACGTGTGCCTGCAGCCACCTGCCTCTTCGAATATGGCCGCTTATGGGATTAAGCAGACCTAACCTCGGCCGACGTGCTGTGTGAAAATGCATTCTCAACGACAACTTTTCCACTCGTCGGTACGGCGCGCTTTACCGGTGTAACAACTGGCAAGATCCCTGACATGCTGCGAACCAGGGCCCGGAAGAGTGATCCAATCCGTGCGATCACCTATTTCTTTGTGAAGGGGAGTAAACATCGTAACGCGATCGGTGGGCAATCCGTACTTGGACGCAATTTCCTTAACAAGCGCTACATCTGCTTCTGGAGAAAGTAACTCGCCCTGGTTCGTAAGCGCGAGGCCCGCGCGAGAAGAATATTCATCTGACGCGGCAATCTCGTTGGCCGACAGCAAAGGATTTGCCGTACTCACGGTCCAAGACGTTTCGTCGTTCCGCCTGTATTCCGCCCGTGCCAAAATGCGGCGCCAACGATCAACTGACGACGCCACGTCGTTCCTCTCGACATTGACGATGACCGTTTCCGCGGGAACAACGCTTGCGATAGCGACCGCAGTGGCTGCAAAATCCTCAAGCGTACCGGTGTCCGGTGAAACCTCGACTCCCAGAAACGAGCCGTGATCGGGCCCCCCGTCCGATGCTTCCGTTATCTTGAAATCGAGAACGTGACCCACGAGCGGCGCATTGAAATGGTGGAAAACGGCGTAGCCCGTCAATGCACAGACCGCAACGAGGAGCGTTACCCACTTTGTTCCAGTGCTCAAGATTCGGTCTCCGCTCGGATTATTAGCGCACGTTAATGTAGCGCGAGCTTGTGCTGCTTGTCGGAGCCGACGAGCGAAGCCGCCTGGACTTGTAGCGCATGTTATTTCTGTTTTGATTTCCAGCCCCGCACGGCCGTCAATGTATTTTTGACGTGCTCGGACGGGTCGAGAGCGGTGTACTCGTAAATGATGTGGCCGTCCGGCGCGATGACATAGGACGTGCGATTAGCGTACGGCAAAAAACCCATCATAGTGGCGTCGTATGCCTTCATGATGCGTTGATCTCCGTCTGCGGCAACTGGAAATTTACTACGGCACTCGCTGGTCGAGAACTTGTCGAGCGTTGCGATGTTATCGCTACTCACACCGATCACGGTAGCACCGAGCGCTTGGAACTTCCCTATCGCTTCGGCGAACTCGTGCGCTTCGATGGTGCAGCCCGACGTGAAAGCCGCTGGATAAAAATACAGTACAACCGGCCCTTTCTTTAGGGCTTCAGACAGGGAAAAAATGAATTCCTTTCCACCTAGCGACGCGCGCGCTTTGAAAGCCGGCGCCTTATCTCCTGGCTTCAAGGCTGCGTATGCCGGGGTTGCGATCAAAACGGATGCCAGAAGAGCGCTGATTGGCAGACGCCTCATTTTCTTCCCTCCCATCTCTGAATCTCTTTTCGTCGACACTAGCCAGATCCACCATATCACTTGCCGGCTCACAAACCTCCCTACCGATTTATAGAAGAGGTCCGAATCAAAAGATTGATATCGGCTAGCGGTGAAGCTCCGGACGTTTCCAATTGATCACGCTCAAGTCAGCTTTGACCCTTAGCAGACACTAGCCGGATCTCGGCAATTGTCGGATCAGCAAGATTCCCGCTGAAGAATTCTGTCACTTTGCGCACCTCGCGTGGGGTGAGTCTCCCTCGTCTTGGCGAAAATGGTCGCGGAGATGGTGAATGGTGGAACGCGTGAATCCCCCTTCCTTATTGGTGCTGTGTGCCACTCTAGTGAGGTTCTACGGGGTCGCTCTGCAGCCCCGAATCAGCCTACGTCATTGACGCTGCACAGGGAGAATTTCATGAAAGATCCTTATGAGAAGCCAACGCTCATCCCGCGCGAGCGTCTGGCGACGATCGTCGCGGTGCCGAACTCGTCATTCGAATAATCGGCTTTTTTGCGATCGACCACTGAACGGAACAGTGGAATCCTCAATTAGGACCGAGGTAACTCATGGACAAGCAAGCCTACGAAGCGCCGACATTGGTTCGCCGCGATCGGTTGTCGACAATAGTCGCGGCCGCGCCGAGCGGCCCCATCTAAGCCGAACGGAACAACCGATGCCAGCCCATCGGCTGGCATTTTTTTGTTGCCTTATCGCCAAAGGACCTATGTCCCGCCGCGCCACGATTGCCTATCTGAAACGTTCCGCGTGTGAGCGGGCCTAGTGATCGTGGTTCGGAGAACGCGGGACACATGTCGGAAGCACCCAATCATCTAAGCGGCGCGTCGGCGGAGTGGCTGTTATGGCTTGCCGATCCAACACCATGCCGGGCGCCCCCGGCCTCAGGCCTTACTCTGGCTGAATGTTCATCGTTGCTCGATCAGGCAGAGCGCCATGGCGTCCTGACCGCGTGCCTCGCGAGGTTGAAACGGACAGGCGCCGCTCTCTGCGTCTCAAAGGACGAAGCTGCCGCCATCATACGCGACAAGACCCGCAGGTCGGTCGAGCTCATCAGCGTCCAGATGATGCTGGCGCATCACGGCAAGGCCGTCATTCAAAGTCTAGAGCGAACGGGTGTGTCCTTCATCCTGGTCAAAGGTCAGACCTTCGCCGAACGCTTGTATTCCCAAGCGACCCACCGAGGCTACACGGACATCGATCTCTTGATCCCCAGTTCCGCGAGGGCCGCCGCAAGTCTCGTGCTGCGCAAGCAGGGCTTTGAACTACACGACATGGAATATCGCAAGGGCTCCGACTACTTCGAGGACAAATGGCTTCTCGGCGGCAACCCCAACATCATGATCGAAGTCCATTGCGATCTCGTGCACAACCCAAAGCTTCGCCGCAGCTTTTCGCTTCAATACGATGACGTGCTTGAGGCGGGAAATGGCGATCCATACGACGCCACAGCCCTGTTTTTCGTCGCCGCCGTTCATGGAGCAGCGGGACACCAGTTCGACCGCCTGCAGCAACTCGTCGATGTTCTGCTTTGCGCGCGCGGCGCGGCTGGCCCCATTGACGTCGAACGCCTACGGTCGGTCGGCGATCGCTGTGGCGTAACGGGTGCCATCGTGGCGGCACTCGACCTCGCCGGACGCACCTTCGACGACACGGCGTCCCGCTCGCTGACGTCAGCGCTTCGGCCCTCAATGTTTGAAAAAGCGGCGGCTCGTCTGCTGTCGCCCAACGTGGTGCTCGGCACCCAGAGCGGCAGAAGACCATTCATTTCCTGGCGGCGGAAAACATTCCGCCAGACGCTCCGGTATTCGTCTCGTCGTTCAACGAGGGATGGGGCATTAGTGAAGCAGCGGGGTGTTCAGGCCGAAGCCGCCTGCGTCGAATGAGGGTCGTGGTTCGCGCAAAAGGCGCAAATGCACGATGCAAGGCTGCTTAGCTCCGTCCCGACGCTGAGCCGTGCCGACCGAACGCTGGCCACCAGGCTGGCCAGGGATTCCATTTTGCGTACCTGGCGTTTGATGACGCCACGCTGGGACGTGCCGACGTTGTCGCTGGCAAGGGCGACGAGAACCTCGGCCTTAGAAATTGGCGCGATGCGGTGGCCGGCCGGAGACCTGTCCCCAAGCACGAAAACGGCCGCGACGTCGGACGATTCGCGAGCGACGCCACCCAAAGCGGCAAAGGCCTTGCGCGTCAGCACCTGCTCGCCATCCTGGTTCCAGGCCGGTCCGAATGACGATTGTAAGGCGGGCAGAAGTTCGGCGGTCCGCCGATGAACCTTCATCGCGCGCGGCAAGCCCCAGACGCGGGCGGCGGACTGCTCCAGTACCAACGCATCGTCGGTGAACATCCGGAATCCATGTAGTGCAAGTGCCAGCGACGCGGTGGTTTTGCCGCCACCGCTTGGGGCGAAGATGAGCACGGCGCGTTCCTGCGACGGCAACAGCAAGCCAGCCCCGTGCACCAGATGCTGACCGGTCCGGTAGAGCGCAGCGTCTATGGCATAGAGCATCAACGTCGCGGCGGCGAGCCTGTCGGCGCCGGCTAATACGAAGATCTGCGCCGACCTTTTGAGATCGTCGACCTCGACGCTCCCGACGCCATTGACGATGAGCCATTCTTTATGCGCGGCGGCATGGATTTGGCCGATTGATGAAAATCCGGCGCCCAGAGATCCATCATGCACCAAGGCCGCGTCGTCAGGCCGGTGCAGCGCGGCGGCTGTTTCGACGATGCACGAGAAGCGCGGTAGCGCGGCGTCGCTTTCGGGCAATTCCTCGATCAAGGGCGCAATCAGAAAGGCGAGCGCCGCGTCCTTGACGGCGAGCGCAACCGGCACCGATCCGAACAGAACCGTCTTGTTCATTCGTATCTTTCCTTTTTGGCGCCGGCTGGGGCCTGTCCCCGAACGCGAATGCGTGCGTCGCGATCTCGGACCATCACCTCGATCATCTCCGTAGCGGGCGCGTTGAGCAACGCTTGGCCATCGAGTACCACCCAGCAATGCGCACGGAGGATCTCGTCCGCGAGACTGTTGCGCTCAACGCCGAAGTGCAGCTCCGGCGCGTACCCTGCAAGGCGAAGGAAACGGTCGGCGAGAACGCCCTCGCGCAGACAGGGCCGGTCAGCCATCAGGCGCGGTCGTCGCACGGCGCGCTTGGCGCGGCGGGCGATATGGGCCGCCGACAATCCGACATATGGCCTACGGTGTCCCGGCGACGCACGCCGCAGCAACGTCAGCACGTCACTGCGCCACGCGAGGACCGGCACGATCCGCGCCCATAGCCATAGTGCCGTCCGAAAGCGGATATGCTGAATGGCGCTCGCCACTGGCGCTACACGATGATGCCGGCGGCCGACAGGTCCACCGCGAGCTTTTCGAGGTCCGCCCGCAGCACCGGCCCCTCGACGTCGAAACGGTCGGCTAGCAATTCGACCGCCGTTGCGAACGTCCGTTCCCCGTCGACGGAACCGAGAAAGGCCGACGTCGTGTCGTTGCAGGTGAAGATATCGCCGCTGCCGATCAGCAAGATGACGGCGCCTTCACCCTTTCCAAGCGGTTGGAATGAAACCGATTCGGATAATGAAAACACTTTTTCATCGCCGATCATCGCGAGGCCCCCGTCAGTTGTTGTCTTTGTGAAGTTATCGCGGCAGATGGATCTCTGCCACAGCATGCTGCGCGAAGTCTGTTGACAGAGTGTACGGAGGGAGACCGGCGCAGGATGTTGTCGTCGGCACCATTCCAAAGAGGGCGCCAATCGACAGACATGTCATTGGTTTGCACTGCCAAATATTGCTCGGCGTCCTGTGCGCCGGCCGATTTGCCATGGCGCAACAGGGCGCGCAGAGCAGTTGATCGTAGCCAAGTGTTGTCGGTTGCAGCGAAAGCATGTGCAGCGACCTCGGTGTCGAGGCCGAGTTCGTCCGCGGAGGCAGCAATTGCCTCCAGACATGCCACGACGAGATGAGAGCTGGCGTTCGGGTCGGTGAGGATGGAAAGCAGGACGGGGCGCGTCGATCTGTTCGCCAACCCATTGAACGCGCCACGTTCGTCCCCGCTAGCGAGAGACCACGGATCGGTGGCTTTGACTAGGTTTGCTAATGATTTTTTTGATTGGATGGCGCCCCGTAGGGGACTCGAACCCCTGTTGCCCACGTGAGAGGCGGGTGTCCTGGGCCACTAGACGAACGGGGCCGGCGCAAGGTCCGACGTGTAATCGGTCGGCGGCATTCGATCAACCCCGAAAACAGCCGCAGAGCCCATGCGAGTGAAAACCCGTGCAGGACAGCATCAGAATGATGCGCGCCGGCCTTAGTTTTTCGGCAAAGCCTCGATCGGCTTAACTTCGACGACCCGTCGGCCCGTGTTGAGGTCCAGGATGGTGATGCCTGTTCCCTCGGGGCCCTCATGTTGGAGGGCCAGCCTGTTCCCTGAGAGCGAGACCGATACAACTTTCGAGCCCTTCGGGATTTCGAGCGTTACGGTCCCCGCGGCGCGCCAGGCTGCGCTGATGCTCGGGACCCCCTGGCCTCCCGACGATGGCGTCGTCGCGAGCCCGGTCACCTTCACAATGACGGCGCCAAGTCCGACAAGGATCAGCGCGCCCAATCCCATGACGACGATCTTAAGGTTGCGCTGCAGCCGCTGTTCGCGCATCACATCGCCCGAGGTCGGCTCACCGTTGGTCATTGTGATCGTGCTTCTTTCTTTTCAACGTTTCTGATCGTGCCAGATAACACGAAATCGCAGGATACCATCGAACTGACTGCGGGTCTTGAGGACGCCGGTCAGCGCGTCGATCGTTGGCTGGCGGACAAAATCGAAAACCTGAGCCGCGCGCGCATCCAGGCGCTGATTCACGGTGGTTATGTCAGTGACGGCGGGACGATACGAGAGGCCCGGGCGCCGGTCAAACCGGGCGTTACCTATCGGATTGAGCTGCCGCCGCCGAGCCGATCTGGGGTCGAAGGCGAAAATCTACCTCTCGCCATTGTTTACGAAGATGCCGACCTGATCGTCATCGACAAACCCGCAGGCTTGGTCGTGCATCCGGCTGCCGGCCATGCTTCGGGAACGCTGGTCAACGCGCTGATCGCTCACTGCGGCGACAGCCTGTCCGGCATCGGCGGGATCAAGCGGCCGGGCATCGTGCACCGTCTAGACAAAGACACGTCGGGCCTGTTGGTCATCGCGAAAAACGATGCGGCGCATCACGGGTTGGCGGAGCAGTTCAAAAGCCATGGCCGCGATGGGCGCCTGTTCCGCAGCTATCTCGCGTTCGTATGGGGTCAGTTGCTTCGGCCAAAAGGGTCGATCGATGCGCGTCTCGGCCGGAGCCAGGCCAATCGCACGAAGATCGCCGTCGTGCGCGGAGAGGCGGGCCGTTCGGCGACGACGCATTATGAAGTGCTGAAGACCTTTCCCGGCGAGCGGCCCACCGGCGACGTTTCGCTCGTTCGCCTCGTTCTCGAGACAGGACGTACACACCAGATCAGGGTGCATCTTGCGCATATCGGTCATCCGATTTTGGCGGACGCCGTTTATGGCAGCGGCTTCAAGACGCGGCTTGCATCGTTGAAGCCCGCGGCGCGTACCGAAGCCTCGGCTTTGACGCGTCAGGCACTGCACGCCGAGACGCTCCATTTCGAGCACCCGTCCACAGGGAAAAAGCTCAAGTTTAACAGTGAGCTACCGGAAGACCTTCGGCGCCTCGAGGCCGCATTTAAGCCGACGGAAAAAGCAAACAAGAAACGTTTTTAAGGAGTGCGGCAATCAGCGGTTAAACCGATCACGCGACGCTCAAACTGTCGTGACGGGAACCTCCCGATGAATTGCGAGATTTAACTACTATGTAACGTGTGGCGTGGGGGGCGCGAATATAGACTCCCACGACATCAAGGGAGCGACGGACCGTACCGCCAGGGCGGGTGAAGGTCCGTAGAGGGCTTAATGGCTACAAAAGGTCTTCCGACACTGGCAGGCGGTTCGCTCGGCCTCTCGCGGTATCTCGAGGAGATCCGCAAGTTTCCGATGCTTGCGCCCGACGAAGAGTACATGCTCGCCAAGCGCTGGCAGCAGCATGAGGATTCCGATGCTGCCGAAAAGCTCGTCACGTCGCACCTCCGCCTCGTCGCGCGCATCGCGATGGGCTATCGGGGCTACGGCCTGCCCATCGGCGAAGTCATCTCCGAAGGCAATGTCGGCCTCATGCAGGCGGTAAAACGCTTCGATCCTGAGAAGGGCTTTCGCCTTGCCACATATGCGATGTGGTGGATACGTGCGTCCATTCAAGAGTACATTTTGCGTTCGTGGAGCCTCGTAAAGATGGGCACCACCGCGGCGCAGAAGAAGCTCTTTTTCAATCTGCGGCGCGCCAAGAGCCAGTTGCAGGCGCTTGACGACGGCGATCTGCGGCCGGATCAGGTCAAGGCGATCGCGACGAAGCTCGGCGTTCCCGAAGAGGATGTCGTGAGCATGAACCGCCGTCTCGGCGGTGATGCTTCGCTCAACGCGCCGATCCGTGCCGAGTCAGAGTCCGGCGAATGGCAGGATTGGCTTGTCGACGATACGCCGACGCAGGAAGACCGGCTTGTCGAGGACGAGGAGCTGCAGCGGCGGAAGTCGTATCTTTCTTCGGCCATGTCCGTTCTGAATGATCGCGAACGGCGGGTCTTCGAGCAGCGGCGTCTGGCTGAGGAACCGGCGACGCTCGAGGAGCTGTCGGCGGAGTTCGGAGTCAGTCGCGAGCGTATCCGCCAGATCGAGGTTCGCGCCTTCGAGAAGGTCCAGAAAGCCGTGACTTCGAACGCACGGCGGGCTGAAGCGCCAGCCGCCTGAAACCCTGCGGGCCCGTCCGGCCGTTTGTTTTCTTGACGCGGCCGTTGGGGACGCTTACCGACAAATTCGCCCATCTAGCATGGCGGCACCAGAAGGTGCCGCCATAATCGTATTCAACACTCTTCCTTATGCGCCGCCGGTTCGCACTCGTCTTCAATTCAACAGCTGGCGTCGCGATCCCGCGGCTTCTCGATGGCGTTCTCGCGGCTATGCGGGCGCGCGGTGCCGATATCTTTCAGCTGGCCGCCCGCAGTTCGGCCGAAGCTGCCGAGCGCGTGGCGGATGCGGGGCGGCAGGGCATTTGCGATGCGGTGATTGCCGCGGGCGGTGACGGGACTTTCCGCGCCGTGGCGACGGGCGCCGCCGAAAGCGGTCTTCCGGTCGGTATCGTGCCGCTCGGTACCGGCAATGTCCTTGCGCACGAGATCGGTCTTTTGAGGCGCGCGCCCGACGTGGCGCGGGTGCTGCTCGAAGGGAAGGAGATCGAAGCGCGTGGAGGCTTTATCAACGGAACGCCGTTTTTTCTGATGGTCGGCGCCGGGTTTGATGCCCGCATTGTCGCCCGCCTCAACTATCGGACCAAAAGAGCGCTCGGCCGTGGCGCATACGGATACCCGGTTCTGAGGACGCTCGCGGAAGGTGTCCAACATTTCGATGTCGAACTCGACGGGCGCCGGTTCGAGGCCAGCTGGCTGATCCTGTCATTCGCGAGCCGCTATGGCGGTTCGTTCGTGCTGACGCGAGAGACGGGTGTCGGCCGCGACAGCCTGATTGCAATCGTGATCGAAGCGCGCTCGCGTTTTGCTATCGCGACGCGCGCGGTTTCGATGGCGCTTGGTCGTTTGGGCAATCCGCAGACGTGCCCGCGCGGGGTCCATGTGCTGCCGGTGAAGCGCGCGCTGATAGGCAGGCAGTCGACGGTGCCGCTCGAAGTCGACGGCGACGAGGCGGGTTTGTCTCCGGCGGAGGTGAAGGCGGACGGCCTGCTCGTCCGTCTCATCGTGCCGGACGCCTATGTTGCTGATCTCACGGATTGTCACGCGAATCGCTTAACCTAGAGAAGGTGAAGCGTTGCAGGGCTTGTTCCTGCAACATTGTGCGAGCGTCAGAGCGAGACTCAAGGGTCCATGCCCTTCTCTTCTCTGAACCAGGTCCAGACGGACCGGCAGATGGCTTCGAGCGGCGCGTGGCAGCAATGGACAGGGCTGCCCGAGGGAGCGTCGCTCTGGTCCAGGCTCGGCATCTTCACGGCCCCGTCCAACCCTTCCCGCTACTTCGATGTCGACTATCCGACGTTAGCGCGCCGCTCAGCGAGCCCGTGTGCTGAGCGTATGCGTGCGTTTCGCCCGACCACGAAGACCACCTTGCCCTTACGGCGAGGTCGCGGACATCTGGAAGATGGAGTGCCTCATGCAGAAGCGCTATCGCCGGCCAGCAGACTTTCTCAGACCCCACGCGAGGATCGCTCCGCGCGAACTGTCGAGGAAACCGCGCTGGTTGTTTCTGCTCTGGCGACAACACCTGAAACATCCTCCATGTAGGAGGTGACTGGGCAATGCCGGGTAGGGTGCGACGAACCCCGGCCACATCGAATTACGAAGGCCGGCTGATGAGCCGGCCTTTTTTCGTTGGCACTTCTGACACGCGTTCCGCGAGCCGGCCGGAAGTGCGGGGTCTACATCGGCAGACGCGCGATCTCGTGCGAGAAATAGTTGTCAATGGCCGAGACGATCGACTGTGCAACCTTTTCCCGCCATTCGTCCGATTTGAGATTGCTGGCGTCCTGTTTGTTGGTGACGTAGGCCAGCTCGATCAGGACGGACGGGAACTGCGCCGTCTTGAGCACGCGGAAAGCAGCCTGCTGATCAGGCTCGCTTCGCATCTGCGTGCTTTCACCCATGTTTTCAATCACCGTCTTGGCGAACATGCCGGTGCGCTCGTGCGTCATTTCGAGGTCGCGCTCGGCGAGATCGGCAAGGATGTTGCGCACGGCGCCTACGTCGTCACTGACTTTTTTGACGGTATCGATCTCTTCCTGCGAGAGGACGTTATCGGCGGCGTTTCCTTTCGCCGAGCGCTCGAGATTTTTGGCGACGCCATCGCGTAGCGTGTAAATGGTGGCGCCGCGGGCGCGCGAGCCGTTGTCGGAATAGTCGGCGTGGATCGCGATGAAGAGGTTCGCACGATTGCGCTCTGCATATTTGGTGCGATCGTCGAGCGGAATGAACGTGTCGTCGTGGCGCGTCATCAGCACTTTGTAGCGGCCCGTCTTCTCGAGCTGGTCGCGCAGGACGAGACTGAAGGCCAGCACAACATTCTTCTCGACGGTGCCTAACTTCACCGCGCCGGAATCGTATCCGCCGTGGCCGGGGTCGAGGACGATGACCGGTCTGAAGGCTTTTGCTGCCCGCTCGGCTGGGTTTTCGGCGGGGCGCGGAAGAGGGGGTTGGAGTCCGACTGCGCCAAGTCCCGAAGGATGTGCAAACTCCTTGGCCCCAGAGCTACTCAGCGCCGATGAGACCGGGCGAATGACGATCGCCAGGCGAAAAAGGCCCTTGTCGTCCTGTTCGACATTCGAACTCTCGACGATAACGGGCTGCGTAACGCCGATGACGATGCGTGTCTTTCCGGGCGCGGCAAGTCCAGCGCGCACGGCCCTCACCAAGCCGACAGGTTTATCCTCGTCGACGGCCGGAAGCTGGATGTTGATGTCCGGGAGTTCGATAACGACCCGGTTCGGATGCGAGATCGCGAAGACCTGATAATTGACCTTGCGTTCAAGACCGACGACGAAGCGGGTCCGGAGCACTTTCGGCTGGGCGCTGGAGTCGGGAGTCGGGCTGGCGATTGCGATTTGAGATTCGCCCGTTTTAGGCGTCTCAGCGGCAGAGCCAGCGGCCTCTCCTTGGCCTATGAGCGCACAGAGCGCGGCCGCTGCGAAAGCGCAGCGCATCGCTCGTTGTGCCGGGCTTCGCATTCCTTGTTCCCCCGTGGCGCGCCCCATCCCCCTCAAGCGCCACAAATCAATTGTGTGCCTACGGAAGATGGCGTTTTGGCGGTCGGAGCGGCATTCGTTAAGGTTATGGAATGAGGGCAGTTAATCTCTCGTTAAGCGAGATTCGAGGCTCCTGATCCGAGCAAATTTGTGGCGTCATCCTTGCTCGGATTCCCAGGCGGCAGCGGCCATGTCGTCGCTCTCGCGCGCATCGACCCAACGCGCTTGGCCGTTCTCCAGCACTTCCTTTTTCCAGAAGGGCGCGCGCGTTTTCAAATAGTCCATCAGGAATTCGGCGGCAGCAAACGCATTCTGCCGATGGGATGCGCACGCGATGACGAGAACGATATTATCGCCGGGCTTCAATGTGCCGACGCGATGGACAACGAGGGAGGCGGAAAGTTTGAACCGGCGTTGGGCTTCGGCCTCGATGCGCTCGAGCTCGGCTTCCGTCATTCCGGGATAATGCTCAAGGACCAGTTCGGAGAGCGCCTCGCCATGTGCATGGTCGCGCACCTTGCCGACGAAAAGCGCCACTCCGCCGATGCCGGCATCGGACGCGGTAAGCCGCGCCATTTCCGCAGAGATATCGAAGTCAGATGTGCTGACGCGGACGGCCATTGCGTTAGCCTCCGGTGACGGGCGGGAAAAAGGCAATCTCGCGAGCGTTGGAAATCGACGTTGCGTGCTTTGCGTGCGCGTGGTCGAGCGCGACGCGAATGGCGTCCGGTTTTGCGAAGGCTAAGTCGAAGGGATGGCCGCGCGTCGTCTGCCAGCGCAGAAGATCGCCAACCGTCGCGATCCCCGGTGGCAATGTAATCCGTTCCTCGTTGAGACCGGTCTTTTCGCGCAACCAAGCGAAATAACGCAAAACCACGGACGTATCGTGCGCAGAAGTCATGTTTCAGCGGCTCATCGCGTGACGGATACCAGCTTTGAGATAATCGTAGCCTGTCACCAATGTAAGGAGTGCCGCAATCCAAAGAAGGGTGACACCGGCGCCTGTCGTGCCCGGCACGATGTCCTCCGCTGCCGGACCCGCAAGAAGCATCGCCAACGCGATGAACTGTACCGCCGTCTTCCACTTTGCGAGCTGCGTCACGTGGACCTTGACGTTGAGTTCCGCCAGGAACTCTCGAAGGCCGGACACAAGGATTTCGCGCGACAGGATGATGATGGCCGCCCAGATCGACCATCCGCCGATCGTGTCGGTATAGACGAGCATCAAAAGTGTGGCGCCGACGAGCAGCTTATCGGCAATCGGATCGAGCATTCGCCCGAGCGTCGATTGCTGTTCCCAGATGCGTGCCAAATATCCGTCGAGCCAGTCTGTCACGCAGGCGGCAACGAAGATCGCAAATGCCACCCATCGCGATGCGTCGCTCATTCCGAAGAACAACACACCTGCGAGGACAGGCACCGCCGCGATCCGGCCGTACGTCAGAATGTTCGGCAGGCTCATAGGCAGTGAGCGTTGCGCAATATGGTCCATGATTTTGGGTAGCCGCAGGGGCAAGCCTGCGTCAATGGGGTACGCTCAAAGTGCAGCAAAGTCGCAGTCATGAGGCCTCGGATACGGCCGGATGGGCCGCAAAGCCTTCCGATCCCCCGATGTGGGCGCGCTGCAAAGCCTCATAAATGGCGACCCTGAGGTCCGATTGGACCTTCAAGGAGTGTGTGATGTCGGGAAGCAGGACGCGCAGCGAGAAGTCCGTGGTCGTTGGCGAATAGCCTTCGAAGACGGCAATCGGTGCCGGTTCCCGCATGACGCTCGGATGCCGGTTCGCACATTCGGAGAGGACCGAAAGGACGCGGCGAGGATCGGTATCGGGTCCGGAGCTGAATTTCATCACGACCCGCCCCAGAGCGTTGCGATGCGTCCAGTTCAGAACTCGGCCCGTTATCAGCTCCGAGTTCGGGACGATGAGGCTGGCGCGGTCGGACGTCTCGATTTCCGTCGAGCGCACTGAAATGCGTTTAACGGTGCCTTGCTCGCCGCCGACGACGACCAAGTCTCCGACCTTGATGGGCCGCTCGATTAGCAGGATCAGGCCGGATACGAAATTGTTGACGATGGACTGCAAGCCGAAACCAATGCCGACCGACAGCGCACCAGCGACGATCGCCAGATTGGTAATGTCGAACCCTGCATAGGAAATCGCCGCGATCGCGCCGAGACCCGTTCCGGCATAGCCGACGGCGGTATCGATCGAGTTCGCGATTCCGGGGTCCATGCGTGGCGCGATGAGGACGTTGTCGCGCAACCGCCTCTGTACGAGACGCGTGATGAAGACGAACGCCACGAAGATCGCGATGCCGATCAGGATCCGGACCAGAGAGATGCGGAATTGTCCGATCTCGAAGCCGAACAGCAGGCGTTTTGACCAGTCGCGGATGTCGGGTCCCGAAAAGCCCCACTGCAGCATCAGTACCGGAATGGCGGCCATTAGGACGCACAGCGTCAGGACGCTTTCGGTCAGCCAGCCGAGCTGTTTGCGGCGGATTTCATCAAAGCCCATACGCTCTTCGAGCAGGACGCTGATGTGCCCTCGCGATGTCGTGTTGCCGCGCGTGAAGGCCCGGATTGCAAGATAGAGCAGGGTTGCGACCAGGCCGACCACGCCGGTCATGACGAGCTGTTGCGCCAAGAAACGCCCAAGCGCCACGTAACCGATGAGGCAGCATGCGATGATCGCGAAGGCCGCGATCCAGAGCGGCAGCTTGAGCCATAGGGGACGGTGCCGGCTGACAGGCTTCAGCCCAGTTGCTTCGCTCGCCTCGAAGTGCGTCAGCAATAGTCCGATAAGAACGAACGCAAACGCGAGGCTCGTTCCAAGCGATTGGACGACGCTTAGGGACAGCGGGAAATAGAAGACTTGGGCGAATGCAGAGAGGAACAGGTCCACGCAATAGATGAGCGCCAAGAGCTTCATCAAACGCGAGATGCGGCGGGCGCTGCGGCTCGATAGCAGGACGAGACGGCGCTCCGGCTGGCTCGGGGCAAACACGGCGGTGATGAGCGCCGATACGCCGAAGTAGATCAGCGTACTGTTGAGAAGCGCAGCGCCGACGGGAGCTGCGGTCGGATCGTAAAGGAGTCCCAGGTAGTCGAGACCTCCGAAAAGAAGAAAGGTCGCAGCAACGCCCGGAATGGCGCGGACCGGCGCAATCCAGGACGCCGAAGCGGCGCGCTCGAAAAACGTCGGGGGGGTCGCGTTCTGGTTGGGCCTGTATCGCGTTATCGCGAGCGCGAGGCCTTTCAGAAACAGATAGAGTCCGACCACTGCCGCGAGCAGTATCGCAACATTGGTCTTTTGTTTGTTGACCGACGAGATCCAGTCGTTGCCATTGTATTTCAGCCGCCATTCGACGCTCGGCGCGGCACGTGAGAGATCCGTCCAGAATTGCGGGAACAGCGGGCTCGAAATACGCTGCGTCAAGCTCTTTACGAAAAGCGACAGCCTGAGGTTCGTGATCTTGTCGATCGCCTGGCGTGCGCGCCACCAGGTGACGCGGAGCGTCTTCGTAGCCTCGTCGAGTTCGGCTGATTGCAAGGCGAGACGTTCGCGCTCTGCAACGACCGTCGCGGATTCAGCCGGTGCGTCCTTTGCCGGAGGAGGTCCGAGCTTGCTCAACTGGCGCTCGAGTTCGTCACGTCTCGGGCGGACGGCGTCGGCGGTTTTCGTCGCCTTCGCTATGACGTTATCGATCTGGTCGCGCAGGTCTGCCAGGCTGTCATTAGCAGCGCTAATTCGGGTGAGCGCCTTTTCAGCCCCGTCCATTGATTCCACCATCTGCTTGATGGCGTCATTGACCTCGGGTGACAAAACCGGGGCGGGCTTTGGCGGTGGCGGTGCAGGCGGTGCTTCGCTGGCGGCAGGTTCGGCGGGCGGGGCGGCTTGTGCGGGTGCTTCTGCAGGGGCTGCTTGAATTGCGGCAGGCTGTGCCTGGGCCGGTTGTGCAGGTGCAGGTTGAGCAGCGGCCGCCGGTTGCGCCGGCGCGGACTGGGTAGGGGCTGGCTGAGCCGTTGCCGGCTGTGCTGCGGCGGGTTTTGCATCTGCAGCGGGTGCCACCGGCGCGGTTTGGTTCGCGACAGGTGCGTCGTGCTGCCGTTGAGCCGCTGCCGGAGTCGTCGTGGGGCTCCATGTGGCAGCCCCCGGATTGGCTTCCGCGTGGGAAGTGGCCAACGCAAGAGCGACGGCAATCGCAAAGACGTGTCTCAGCATTGGCGAAATGCGAACTCCCTGGCGGTCTGGATTGAACGGAAGCGCATGGCGCTCAAGTGCCGCGAAATTAGGGCAATCGCAGTATCACTGGCCAGTGTCTTTTGCCCGCACGTGCATGTGCTAGACAGAACGCTCGTGGAAAAAGTCGTAGATTTTCCGGGCCATATCAGCGGAAATTCCGTCGACCGCTTTCAAGTCTTCGATACCTGCACGGGAAACGGCCTTCGCTGAGCCGAAATGCTTCAGCAGCGCGCGCTTGCGCGTAGGGCCGACACCATCGATTTCATCGAGCGGATTGACTCCAAGCGCCTTCGATCGCTTGGCGCGGTGCGTTCCTATGGCGAAACGATGCGCCTCGTCACGCAGCCGCTGTATAAAATAGAGAACCGGGTCCCGTGTTTCGAGCATGATCGGATGATCGCGGCCGGGAATGTGGAAATGTTCCCGCCCGGCGTCACGGTCGGGACCCTTGGCGACACCGATCAATTGAATGTCGTGCAGTCCGAAGCCTGCCAGGACCTCGCGCGCGATGGAGAGCTGTCCCAGGCCGCCGTCGATCAAGACGAGGTCGGGGCGGTCGGGAAATGCCCGCTCGTCCGCGGAATCGTCCTCCGATGCAGGTACCGTTGTGGTTTCGCCCGTCGTATCTGCGACAAGGTCGGCGACCTCGGTTTCGATTTCTTCGAGAACCTCGGCATCGGCAATGCGCTTGAAGCGGCGCGTCAGGACTTCTCGCATCATCGCATAATCGTCGCCGGGTGTTACGTCGGGCGACTTGATGTTGAACTTGCGATACTGGCCTTTGACGAAGCCTTCAGGCCCCCCGACGATCATGGCGCCGACGGCATTCGTGCCGGCGATGTGGCTGTTATCGAAAACTTCGATGCGGCGGGGCGGGGCCGGCAGGCTGAAGCGCTCGGCAAGCCCTTCGAGCAGCCGCGTCTGCGTCGAACTTTCCGCAAGCTTGCGCCCCAACGCCTCGCGTGCGTTGGTCAGGGCATGTTCGACGAGGCTCGACTTCGTGCCGCGGGATGGAACGCGGATTTCGACTTTGCGCTGGGCTTTGGTCGTCAGGGCTTCGGCGAGCAGCGCACGGTTCGGGATATCATGCGAAATCAGGATTAGCCGCGGTACCGGTTTGTCGTCGTAGAACTGGGCGATAAAGCTATCGAGAATGTCCGGAGCATCGAGCGAGCGGTCAGCCTTCGGATAGTAGGCGCGGTTGCCCCAGTTCTGTCCGGTACGGAAAAAGAAGACCTGGATGCACGTATGCCCGCCGTCCTGGTAGGCGGCGAACACGTCGGCTTCTTCGACGCCTTCCGGGTTGATCGATTGGTCGGCGGTGACGTGCGCGAGCGCCCAAAGGCGGTTGCGGTACTTCGCGGCCGTTTCGAACTCGAGCGCTTCGGCGGCTTCCTGCATCAGACGTTGATACATCTCGCGCACGCTCTGGCTTTCGCCTTTGAGGAAGCGTTCGGCCTCGTCGACGAGCTTGGCGTAGTCCTCGAGCTTGATCTCGCCCGTGCAGGGCGCAGAGCAGCGCTTGATCTGATAGAGCAGGCAGGGCCGCGTGCGGCTTTCATAGACGCTGTCGGAGCAGGATCTGAGCAGAAACGCGCGCTGCAGCATGTTCACCGTGCGATTGACGGCGCCGGCCGACGCGAAGGGTCCGAAGTATTCGCCCTTCCGGTTGCGTGCGCCGCGATGCTTCATCACAGCGGGGGCCGGATGATCGCGCGCAATCAGAATGTAGGGGAACGACTTGTCGTCGCGCATCAGCACGTTGAAGCGTGGGCGAAAGCGCTTGATCAAATTGGCTTCGAGCAGAAGCGCCTCGGCCTCGGTCGCGACGGTCACGAATTCCATCGAAGCCGTCGCGAGGATCATGCGCGCGATGCGGTTCGTATGGCCGTTGAGCCGGGTGTAGTTTGAAACGCGGGATTTCAGCTGCCGCGCCTTGCCGACGTAGATGACCTCGCCGGCCGCGTCGAGCATGCGGTAGACGCCGGGCGTCTGCGGCAGCGTTTTCAGGTATCCGGCTATGACGTCCGCGCCGGTCTTGCGCGGAGTTTCGGGGGCGGCCGCCGAGCCCGCCGATATTTGGTCTTCAGTCATCGCGTACCTAAGATTGGGGCGCACCTAAGATCGGTCCGATGCCGAGGTCAAGCAAGCCCGGTCGCGGTGCGCCACAAAATCACCACGTCCGCGGGATGGTCTAGCACCCTCAGCACATCAGGAACGGAGCCGATTTTGTGGGGGGTGCCATGCGCTCGATTGTTGCCATTCTGGGCTTCGCGCTGATCCTATCGGTTCCCGGATTCGTACTCGCAAAACCGGCCAAGGAGAAGGCTCAGGCCTACAAGCCGTTTCAGAGCAATGCCGACGTTCTGAGGTGGATCAATGGCTATCGCCATAATCCCCAGCCGCTCAGGGTGCCCGACGCCGTCAAAGCGATGTCGGCATTCGGCCTGACGAAAGATTCCGATCAATCCGGTATTTACATCGGGTTCGTCGCCGGCGTCATCGGCTCGAATCCGACAATCGCGGAAGATCTCGTTGCGAAGATGTTTCCGCTGCCGCCGGAAGATCAGGTGATCATCATCAAGGGGGTCGCCTATTCGGGGCTTCCGGGCTGGCGGCCGCTGCTCAAGAAATTCGTCGAGCGGATGCCGGCCCGCAAGGATCTGATCGAGAAATTCATCTACGGCGACAAGCCGGTTCTGACGGCGCTTTCGATCCAAGACGATGCGACTGTGATTGACCTCAACTGGGGTTACTATTTTGCGACCGGATGGGAGGCGCCGATCCGGCGCATCGTGTCAGCTCTCGAATACTCCCTCGATAAAGATAAAGTCGATACGCTGACCATCGGCGCTATGGCCAAGTGGACGCTGGCGCAGAATGCATCGCGGGACAACGATCTTCTGATGCTGTTGAAGAAGATCTCGGCCGACAGCGATCCCAAAATCCGCAAGCCGCTCGGCGAAGTCATCGAGGCGTCCGAAACGCTGGAGCTTTCGAAGATCCGCAAGGACGCGGTTGCTTCTATCGATGAATTGAAGGCGAAGGGTTCGGAGAGCCTCAGGAACTACAACTGGTGGGGCCAGGCTGGACAGACTGTTCTGGCGTTGGGCTGCGTCGCGGCTGGAGCGCTCGGACAAGTCGAGTTCGGTATTCCGTGCGTGATCGGCGGGGCCGCTTCGACAGCCGCACTCAACTACTTCAAGCCATCGCAATGATCGAAAAGTGAGGTTGCCCGCCATTGCACTGGCGTGTCAGCGGCTTTCTTTTGGATCGACAACGCGTTCCGGGACAGGTCCGCCAAGCCCCGATGGCTGCGACGCGAGACCGCGCCAGCGGACCGGCTCCGGTGCAGGAGGCGTCGTGTCCTGTGCGGCTTGCTCTTCGCCGGTGCAGTATTGGTCGTTATAGAGCCCTGCGATGAAATCGATGGATTTGCCGTATTGCCGATCGGCAGCCCACCGTCGCGCGAGATCGCCAAAGGTCACCGGCCGGCCGAGGCGATGCGATTTCGCGATGATGTCGTCCTGATTATTGCGCGTCCGCTTAGCGATCGGTTGCGCGAGGCGTTCGCCCGAATACGCGACGAGATGCTGGATCTGCGCGTGCACGCCTGTCGCGATGTCGGGAAAACGTTCGCCGGGTACGCCATTTCCCGTGGCACCGATGCCGGCGAAATTGTTCTGCGTCTCGCTGACGTCGCCGCGGTGGCCGTCAGCACGCCGGAATTTCAGGAAGTTGGTCTCGATCACCATCTGGAAGAAGGCGTAGTCCCATCGGACGTGCCAGCCTTCGCCGTAGATTTTGTAGAACTTCGCGATGTTCGCGTAGCGCGGATCCAGGCGGGTATTGCGTTGCGCCAGGAAGGCCATCAGCCGATCCGGTGTCACACACGCCGGAACGTGGTTCGTCGAATCCGTGCGAATGGGAGGCGCCGCGTTAGCCGCATTTGCGAAGAGCGCAAGCGCGGCCGCTGAGGCGAAGGTCGTAGCGGAGAGGACTCCGGAACGGCGGAAAGGTGAATGCGCCATGCGAGGGCGGCCCTTCAGAGCGAGCCGCACTCAACCATCCGGGCAAAGCTCGAAGGCTTTGTCCAGCGCCTGCGAGGGATTGGTGAACTCACCGACCGTTTCGCCGCCTTTGGCGTAGGCGGCGATATAGGCAGCTGCCTCGCGCTTCTCGGAACCTTCGTTGACATCAAGGACGGTGTAGTTGTCCTGACGGTCGGCGTGCGCCCTGATAATGACGGAGCGGCTGCCGCCGTAGCTCGCCGTCCAGACTTTGCACGTCGGTCGCGGGGCAGGAGATAAAGTCGGCGTTGACTTCGACGTGATGCCCGGAAGGAAGGACGACTTCGTGCCGGCGCCAAGGGCGGCGGTCTGGATTTTCTTGACGGTGCTCTTCTTCGTCGGCTCGACGGATGCAGCATCAGCAGAGCCGCGCGTTCCGGCATTTGCCGAGGAGTCAGCCGGAGGCACGGCAGCGTTTATGATCTTAACTGCCTGAGGCTTTTCCTGCTGCTCAGGCTCGCCGACAGCGACGGTCTGCGCTTGGTCGGCGGGCGGCACGATGTCCTCGGCGCCCAAGCTTGAGCGAACGAATGAGCCGGACTTGCGGGCTTCCTCGACGGCGCGGCGAGCCAGTTCGGCGCCGGAGAGCTTGGTCGTGGACGCATCGGTGGAGTCGGAAGCTGCGGTATCGGCCATCGCCACTTTCGGATCGGCGGCGTTGGATTTTGCAGGAGCAGAGCCCGGCCGCGCGAGGGCCAGCAGCTCGGGATTGGGATCAGGAGCCCGGCAGGGGCTGCCATAGAAGGCTTCAGCGATGCCGGAGATGTCGCGAGCGTAGCGGCGCGAGGACGGCGCCCACTGTTTTGCCAGCTGCTCGTAATTGATCGGGCCTTTGATGGACTTCTGCCAGTCCGTCAGCACGCCCCATTCCTGTACCTTGCGGGTGCGCTCGGCGACCGGGTTATCGAGGTGCACGCCGGCATAGAGGAGAAGGTGCTGAAGGTGCGCTTTCACGCCGGTCGCAACGTCGGGGAAGCTCTCGCCCGGAACGTGTCTGCCGGTGGCGCCGAGACCGGCGAAATTGTTCTGGCTCGCCTGCACATCGCCCTTGAACGTCAGATTGCCCGTTTCGAGCATCATCTGGAAGAAGGCGATATCCCAGCGGATCTTCAGTTCATCGCCGATGCGCATGTAGTCCGCTGCAATCGTCGAGAAGCGCTCGTCTATATTGTGATTTCGGCTCGTCAGGAAAGCCATCAGCCGTCCCGGCGTGGCACACGCCGGAACCGTGTTCGTCTTGGTCATTCGAACTTGTGGAAGGTCTGCCGCCGAGGCCGGCAGAGACGCGGCAGCCAGCGGAATGACTGCGGCGAAGACGAACGCGCAAAGCGTCCGAACGCGGCTGATCATGGATACACCCATAACGACGCGGCACCCCTCGAAGAGCGCCCAACAAAACCAATTAAGGTTCGTAAGCGCTTAACGTTAAAAAAGAGTTGAGACCCCCCGTGAGTCTGGACTGAGGATCGCCAACCAATTGGGCAGCATTTGGGGCGTGCGGCGGTCAGATTGAGGCGGAAATGGTAGTTGGCGCGATTGCAGGCAGGGCCCGCATCGCGTTTCACTTTGGGTCAGGTCAGATGCTGGCCGCCATCGAGGGCGATCATCTGGCCTGTTAACGACGGCGTCGCGAGGATGAAACGCACGGCTGCGGCGATTTCCTTCGCCGATGGTCCGCGTTTCAGAAGCGTCGATTGCTTTTCGCGTTCGAAATCGTCGTCGGTCTGATGGATGCTTCGCAATACGGGTCCAGGTCCGATCGCGTTGACGCGAATGCGCGGGGCAAGCGCTTGCGCGAGCGTTCGCGTTGCAGTCCAGAGTCCGGCCTTCGAGATCGTGTAGGAAAAAAACTCGGGCGTCAGGTTCCAGACCCGCTGATCGGTGATGTTGATGATATTGCCTTCGACGTCGTCGGGCAGTTGCTTGGCCATGGCTTCGGAGAGGAAGACGGGAGCCTTGAGATTGATGCAGAGGTGCAGATCCCATGTCTTCTCGTCGAGGTTTCCGATGCTGTCGGGAAGGAACTCGGACGCATTGTTGATGAGGGTCGTTACTGGTCCAAGCTCGCGTCCGACTTCAGCGACGAGGCGATCGAGGGCTTGGCGGTCGGCAAGATCGCCCTGGAATGTGCGCGCCCGTCCTCCGCCGCCGCGAATTTCTTCCGCCAGGGCTTCGGCTTCGGGACTTGAGTTCCGGTAGTGAATCGCGACTGCCCAACCAGCTTCGGCCAGGTCGAGGGCAATGGAGCGCCCTATGCGGCGGGCGGCGCCCGTAATGAGTGCCGTTCTATGGGGGGCAGAATTTCGGTTCATGGGTGCGAGTTATCAGAATCGGTTCGGAGAATCACGGGAGCAGCGGCCTTTGGCAGGAATTGCAGCCGAATCAGATGCCTGATTTTGCGCCGATCCGCACCTGTAGCCGTCAGGTTGCGGCGCAATGCGTGCATATTTTCGAGGCAAATTCGCTTTGCGGGGGCTGGCAAATGCCTCATCGTTGCCGGTAAGTGACAGCCCCCCCCCGAAGTCATAGTTTCCTGTGCCTAAACACTTGTGCCGATGCACCGAAGACGTTTCTCTCAACACAGCGCGGTGTGAATCGAGGGGTCCGCAAGTGCGGCGACTGCGAACCGCTGGTTTCGGGGGGTTGTCTTATGGCAAAGATTAAAAGTTTACTGGGCGCTGCCGGAATGGCGGCAATCGCCTCGTTGGCGATGTCGACGGCGGCGCTCGCAGACGATGCGGGTGCAGATGCACCGAAGTTCGGTTATTCGATCACTCTGACGGGCACGAGTGATTACATCTTCCGCGGTATCTCGTTCAACGATGAGCTGCCGGCGTTCCAGCCCTACTTCGAGTTTACTTACGGCATTGGGTATCTGGGCTTCTGGTTCTCGAACATCGAGGGCGTCGGCTTCAATCCAATGGAAATGGATATTGTCGCCGGTATTCGCCCTGTGACGGGTCCGGTCAGCTGGGATCTTGGTGTTCTCTATTATACCTATCCGGCCAACGTCAACGGATGGAGCGCAACGGACTACGTCGAGTTCAAGATCGGTGCATCGATCACGCCGATCAAGAACTTGACACTTGGCGTAACAGGTTATTGGACACCCGATCAGGCGAACTACACTCAAACGGAAACAGTTGAAGGCTCGGCAAGCTACGCCCTGCCTAAGTTCGCGATTTTTGATCCGACCATTAGCGCTCTTATTGGTTACAGCACGGGCGACGGCACCAGTGTCTTCGGCAACGATAGATCTGACTACACATACTGGAATGTCGGTTTGAAGCTTGCCGTCGATAAGTATTTCATGGACTTCCGCTACTGGGATACGGACTTGTCGCATGCCGATCAGGCTGGCTTCTACGGTTCCGGTTTGGATACCGTTGCCGATGCTCGCTTCGTGTTCTCTGCGGGTGTCACGCTCCCATAGGTTTTCCTACTTAAACCTCCCGTCTGAGTTCGCCGGGGCCCTCGTTGGCCCCGGTTTTTTTGTTTCATCAGGAAGCCGTAGCGCTTGCGCAACCCGGCAACTCACGACAAAAAAGTTGTCCGGGCTTCTTGAGGCAAGCGACAGCAATCGTGCTTCCGACGATCGTCATCCTGGTTATTCTGACCACGGCACTTGCGGCCGCGGTTCTATCTCCGCGGCTTCTGCCTCGCCGTGTCAGGATGGATGACGCTCCAGACCGGCCGCTCGCGTTTGGAAGCGAGATGTCATGGCTTGCCGTCAAGACGGACGACGCTGGGCGCCTCGCGGCTGTTCTCGGTCTTGGCGATCTCAACGTCGCGAATTGGAATTCGGGGCTTGGCGCAATTTACGACCTCGAACTTTCTGACGCGCTAGTCTTCATTTCACCCCCGGTCGATGGTTGGACGTTCGTTGCAGGCGTGTCGTTGCCGCTACCGCAGGGAGGTGCGTTCGTCGACAAAGCGGCCCCGCTTCTGGCGCGCGTTGCCCGCGAATTTCGAAGCGTCCAGTACTTCGCGACCTTTCCGATCATCGATTTTTACGCGTGGGCGCGGTTCGACAACGGCCGGCTGGTGCGGGCTGTCGCCATTGGCGAAGCGGGAATTGTATGGGACCTCGGCCGTCCGACCCCGGTGGAGCGGAAGCTCGGGCTGTCGACGATGGAACTCCGAGGCATTCTAAACCGCCACGGCGATATCGGAGGTGCTCTGCAACTCCATCCGACAGAGCCGCACGTACTGGGCGTTGCGGAGGGTTGGGGAATCAACCCGATGGCTATTGAAACCTTTGCAGACGATAG
>DASZVX010000121.1:0-15663 GCA_035547255.1 Hyphomicrobium sp. | reverse complement strand
GCTCGACCTTTTCAGGCGGCAGAACGTCATAAAGCGCATCGTAAAGCGGCCGGAGGTAAGGGTCGACCTTTTCGCGCATGTCCCCAGGCAGAAATCCGAGCCGTTCGCCCGCTTCGACAGCCGGTCGCGACAGGATGATGCGCTCGACGAGACCGCGTTCCAGGCAGTGCGCGGCGAAGGCAACGGCGATATAGGTTTTGCCCGTGCCCGCCGGACCCAGACCGAAAACCAGGTCTTTCTTTTCGATGGCCCGAATATAGGTGCTTTGCGTCGGCGTCCGAGCCTTGACGACTCTCCGTCGCGTCGCAATCTGCGCTTGTCCGTCGGTAATAGTTCCCTCGGAACGAGAATGGCGGATCAACCCGTCGATGTCACCAGCTCCCACCGTTTCACCCTTGGCTATGCGCGCATAAAGCTTTTCCAGAACGTTGCGGGCGAGGTCACAGGAATTGGCGGCGCCCGTCAGGATCACGACATTGCCGTGTGCGTGCGCATCTATGCCCAGACGATCTTCGATGAGTGCGAGGTGGCTATCGTATTCGCCGAGCAACTGCGTCAGCAGACGGTTGTCTTCAAAGGGCACAACGATGCGAGCGGTCTCTTGTTCCGGCTTGGTGGGCCGTCTCGACGCTGGCGCTGACGCCCCGCGAAATGCTGCCAATCCCGACACTCCTTATGACGATCAATCGAATCGACCACGCTTCATGACGTTACCACGCTGCAACAAGGTCCGGCACAGGGTCCTGTGGTTAACCCACTACACCGGAGCCTTGCACTATAGTCACATTATGCCGCCGCAATGACACCCGAGAGGCTCGACCGGCGCGTTTCATTGACCGCGACGTTGGCCGTCCGCCCGATCAGATTGCCCTCTCCGGCAGCGTGAACGAGCTGTAGATAGGGTGTCCGGCCGACAAATTCACCCGGCTCGCGCCCCTTCCGCTCGAATAGCACGGGGACGACGCCGCCGAGGCTCTGCGCATTGAACGAGACTTGTTGCGCATCGAGAACGGCCTGCAGCCTGAGCAGCCGCTCCGACTTGATCGCGTCGTCGACCTGATCGTCGTGCCCTGCGGCGGGCGTTCCGGGCCTCGGGCTGTATTTGAATGAGAAAGCCTGTGCAAAGCCGATGGCCTCGATCAGTTCGATCGTATCTTCCGCATCCCGGTCGGTCTCTCCCGGGAATCCGACGATGAAATCGCTCGAAAGCGCAATGTCGGGCCGTGCCTTGCGGATGCGCGCAATGAGATCGACGTATTCGGCCGCCGTATGTTTGCGGTTCATCTTCGCCAGAATGCGATCGGAACCCGACTGCACCGGCAGATGCAGAAACGGCATCAACTGCTCGACCTCAGCGTGCGCGGCAATCAGATCGTCGCTCATGTCACGCGGATGGCTGGTCATGTAGCGAATGCGCTCGACGCCGTCGATCCGTGCCAGCACGCCGATTAAATCGGCCAGGCTCGCCGTGCGCCCACCGGCCCCTTCGCCGTGATAGGCGTTCACATTCTGCCCGAGGAGCACGAGCTCTTTCGCACCGGCGTCCACAAGTTCGCACGCTTCCGCCTCGATTTTTGCAACCGAACGCGAATACTCCGAACCGCGCGTATAAGGCACGACGCAGAACGTGCAGAACTTATCGCAGCCTTCCTGAATCGTAAGGAATGCCGACGGCGACGAGACACGCCGCGGCGCCTTCATGCGCGCGAACTTCTCGTCTCCCGGAAATTCTGTTTCGACGATCGGCGAATGATCGACCGTCGTGCGTGTAATCAGCGCTGGCAGCCGATGGTAGCTCTGCGGCCCGATGACGAGATCGACAGCCGGTTGCCGCGCCGTGATCTCCGGCCCCTCGGCTTGAGCTACGCAACCCGCAACCGCAATGACCGTGTTCTTGCCGTCCTTCGCGCGCGCCGTCTTCACGTCGCGAATGCGACCGAGTTCGGAGTAGACCTTCTCAGCCGCCTTTTCGCGGATGTGGCACGTGTTGAGAATGACGAGATCGGCGCCGTCGACATCGGACGTTTCGCGATATCCGTCCCGCGCCAAGGCTTCAGCCATACGCTCGCTGTCGTAGACGTTCATCTGACAGCCATAGGTCTTCAGGAAGTAGGTTTTTGGTTCGGGACGGTCCACGTCGTCAAATCAGCCGGCGAAAGGGTTGAAACTGGAGCTCTTAAGCGACGCGCATAGCACAAAAGCGGCCCATCATGTCCATTTCTCGCTTTTTCGGACCGGCACCGTCAGCTTGGCCCTTCGGGCTTCCACCGAGGGTTCGACCGGTACCAAATCGCTGTCCGACCGCCCGCGCAGGATGGCCAAAACATCGCGGCGAACGGCCCGTTCGCTTTTCAACGCCAGATCTTTGCGGTCCTTGAACTCGGCAAGCGGCACCGGCGGCCCGACCTTGATGGTTACGGTAATGGAGCCGGACTTCAAAACGCCCCATGCGTGCGACGTCATTTCCATATCGCCATACCACCCGAGCCTTGGCCGCTCGGCCCGCGTAACGGGAACGCCGTGAATGTGAGTGTAGACGACCGCCGCCGTTTGCACGACGACCTGATCGGCCGACGGCATCGGCGCACCCGCAACGGCGCCGAAAAGCGAGGTCTTGAAGGGCAGCACACGATTGCCGTCGCTGGACGTTCCTTCCGCGAACAGAACGATCGTGTCGCCCTGCTGAAGCCGTTTCGTAATTTCGTTCGCCGCATCACCCGCGGCCAGACGCCGCGTCCGGTCGACGAAAACCGACCGCTGCAGGCGCGCCAACGCCGAAACGAACGGCCATCCCCCAACCTCGAGTTTCGCGACGAACGACACCGGCGCCAGCGCCGAGAGCACGGGAATATCGAGCCAGGATGTGTGATTGCAAACGAGCAGTACCGGTGCGTCTTTCGCGACGGCACCTTCGATGTTCAGCCTGACCCCGAGAATGCGGCACACCTGCCGGTGGTACCAGTGCGGGAAGCGGCGCGCGGCCCGATCGGATACTCGCAGCAGCAATGCCTGCACCGGCATCAACGGCAACGTCAGCCCGAAGAAGGCGGTCAGAACCGCAGAAGCGCGAAGCGATCCCGTTGCCATCGGCGTCACTCAGCCTTGCGCCCCGCTGTTTTCTTTTTCGCGAGCGGCACGCCGTAAAGCTCGAGCCGATGACCGACAAGCTCAAATCCGAGTTCGCGCGCCACGCGCTCCTGTAGAGCTTCGATATCGGCGTTCGAGAATTCGATGACACGCCCTGTCTCGACGTCGAGCAGATGATCATGGTGTTCGCCCATGGCTGCTTCATAGCGGCCGCGCCCATGTCCGAAATCGTGCCGCTCGAGGATGCCTTTCGCGGAGAAAAGCTTCAGCGTCCGGTAAACAGTCGAAAGCGAGATTCTGGGATCGAGCGCGTGCGCTCGCCGGTGCACTTCCTCGACATCGGGATGATCGGTTGCAGACGAAAGTACTTGCGCGATGACGCGGCGCTGTCCCGTCATGCGCAGGCCGTACTCGGCGCAACGAGATTCAATAGGCGTAAGGCTTTTTGCGCGTCTCGGAGACATGGCATCCGGCATGAATTGGAGGCGGCTCTGAGTCTGAACCTGGATCGCTCGGGCTTTCTCGCGTTATAGGCAGCAGCAGGGCGCTGCGTCTATATCGAGGAGATATCGCACCGTCTTTCGCTAAAGCGTCAAAGCAAACGTCAACGCATCGACAGGTTCGCGGCCTGCGCGCTCATAGTATCGTTTGCGGCGCCCAATTTCGACAAATCCGAGTTTACGGTAGAGTGCCAGCGCCGCTTCGTTGTCTTCCGCAACCTCGAGAAAAATCCGTTTTGCATCGCCGCGACGCGCCGCTCGTGCCAAGCCTTCGAGCAGTCCCGCGGCGACGCCCGCGCGCTGCCAATTCGGTGCAACGCCAATCGAAAGAATCTCCGCCTCATCCGCAGCAAGCTGGCCGATGACGAACCCGATAATGGCTTTCGGCGAACCGGCAACCGCGATCAGCGACGTGGCGGCCGGGTGTTCGAGGAGGCTCCTGACGGCACCGGCATTCCAGGGCGGATTGAAAAGCTTGGCGTGGAGTGCCGCGATTTCTTCAGCGCGTTCCGGTGCAGCCCATAGCATGCTTGCGTGCTTCACGTTGCGGAAGGGCGTAACGTTGGAGCTCATGCCCCGGCTCCGACGAGTGGGCTTGGCGCCGGCGGTTTGGCATCAGGGGGCCGCAGGTAAAGAGGGCGCACCGTCGCCGATGTCGGAAGTTCTGCGGCCGCAAACAGCATATCGAACGCGTCAGGCAGAAGCCCCGGAAGAACTGCGGTCGCTTCGATGCCTGACTGGCGCGCCGCCTCAGCCAATGCCTCGGCGCCCGACCCCGCAATGACGATGGGCGATGGACCGAGCATCGCGATAGCATCGCTGATCGATGCGCACTGGGGGCCAACGACGCTTTGCAGCGAGTGGCGATCGAAGACCTCAAGATAGACTTCGCCGCGCCGGGCATCTGTCGCAATCGCGATATGGCGCGTTGGCGCTGCCGGAATGAACGAACTCATCGCCATCAGGCGAAGGCTGGAGATGGCGACGATTTCGGCCCCGGTCGCAAGCGCCAAGGCGCGCGCCGCTGAAACGCAAATCCGCGTACCCGTGAACGTCCCCGGCCCGCACGTGACCGCGATCCGGTCGAGTGCTGCGAACTCCAGATTTGCTTCCGACATGACCGCCTGCACCATCGGAAGTAATTGTTCCGCATGCCCCTTTTGCATCGGTTCGAAGGCAAACGAAATGGCGGGCGTGAGCGTGCGCAGCCCACGGCCCGCGGCCGCCGAGCACGCATCAAAGCATGTATCGAGCGAAAGAATGTTCATTCCGAGAAAAACTATATGATCTTTGCCATTTCGTCGAAATTAAATCTTGGAGAGCGCGGATATATGCCGGCCGGATCGCCATAGCCCAGATTGCACAGAAAATTCGACTTTATTTCTGTCCCTGCGAAAAACTCCGCATCAACGCCTGCATTATTGAACCCCGACATTGGACCGCAATCGAGACCCAGCGCACGCGCCGCTAGGATGAAATAGCCGCCTTGCAGTGAGCCATTCCGGAAGGCCGTCGTATCGGCATGTGCTTTCTTTCCGGCAAACCAGCTTTTTGCATCCGCAGGCGGATAAAGCCGCGGCAGATACTCATAGAAGTTGAGATCGTAGGCAAGTATGGCCGTCGCCGGTGCCGCCATCGTCTTCGCGACATTGCCTTCGCTGAGATGCGGCTTCAGCCGCTCCTTCGCTTCTTTCGTCTTTACGAAGACAATTCGTGCCGGTGAGCAATTCGCGCTTGTCGGCCCCCATTTCATATGATCGACGATACGCTCTAATAGCGCGTCCGGCACCTCGCGCGGTTGCCATTTGTTGTTCGTGCGTGCCTTGTCGAACAATTGATCGAGCGCCGCACTATCGAGCGGTTGTCCCATCCGGTCCTCGTTATTCCTGAAGCAGATATAAAGAACCCCGCCGGAGCGGGGCTCAATGAAGGGGTTTCAGGCATTAAACCGACTGAACCGAGACGACCTCGGGACAGAAATGCTTGAGCAAATTCTCGATCCCATGCCGAAGCGTCGCCGTCGAACTCGGACAGCCGGAGCATGCCCCGCGCATATGGAGATAAACGACGCCATCCCGGAAACCGGAGAACGTGATGTCGCCGCCGTCCTGAGCCACGGCGGGGCGTACGCGCGTTTCGAGCAGCTCCTTGATCGTTCCGACGATCTCCTCATCTTCAGGATCGTAGGTCTCGGCTGCCGTGTCGTTCGAATCTTCCTCGTCCGACACCGGTGCGCCGGACATGTAGTGTTCCATGATAGCGCCGAGCACCATAGGCTTCAGGTGCTGCCACTCGATGTTCCCTTTGGTGACCGAAATGAAGTCGGAACCGAGAAACACGCCGTCAACGCCCTCGATCGCGAAAAGACGCGTCGCGAGCGGCGAGGCGGCCGCATCGGACTTCGTGCGAAAATCAGCGGTACCCCCGGCAAGCACGTCCCTGCCGGGAATGAACTTTAAGGTCGCTGGATTTGGCGTTGCTTCGGTCTGAATGAACATGGCATCTCGCTTCGGTTCGGCTCGCGGCGCCTGGCAGGATTGTAGCGTCCGGCAAAGCGTCAGTTAGAATTCCTCTAATATAGGTAGGCGTAAAGCGCTGTCGAGCGCGGCTGTTTCACCCTGCCTCGTGCCTAGTTTTATGCCAAAGCCTTAATGTCGGCGAGGGAAAGTTGCCCCGGCACGACCGTTACGGGCACCGGAAAACCTCCAGCCGCACGCCCCGCCGCCAAGGAGGCGACAAGTGGTCCTGGCCCCTGGGCATCGAGAGAGGCCGCGAGAACCAGAACTGCGATGTCCTCGTCCTCGGCGATGGCCTTAACCACCTCCTCGGCAAGGCGGCCCTCGCGGATCACGTCCTCGGTCTCGACCGTCTCGAAGCCTGCTTGCGACAGTTTCCTGCGAAAGAGACGGAAGAGCGCCTTGGCTTTCGTCGTCTCTTCTTCGAGTTGCACCTGCTTTACACCGGACCAATACTGCAGCTCGCCGGGCTCGATCACGTACAACATGACGATCGAGCCGGACGAACGCTGCATACGGCTCGCGGCGTAATAAAGCGCGCTCTCAACTTCCTGGCTCTCGTCGACGACGATCAGGAACTTGCGGCGATGGCCTTCCTCGAAGGAGCGGCGCGGTTTCATTCCGCGATGCTGCCACTCCTTCCGCTTGGCCGCAACGCTGCACTGAGCGCGCCCCGCCGAACGTCAGCTCCTGATGAAACCGACGATATCCTTGACCTTCGCCATCACCGGTTCGGTAACGGCACGCGCCCGCGCAGAGCCGTCAGCCAGAATACGGTCGATCTCGGTCGGATCGCCCATCAGCTTTGCGGCCTCCGCGCCAATGCGGCCAACTTTCTCCGTTGCGACTTCAGCAAGCGCCTTTTTGAAGGCGGAGAACTGCTGTCCGCCGTAATCCTTCAGAACGGCAGCCACCGGCTGACCGCTGAGCGCCGCATAGATGCCGACCAGATTTTCGGCTTCCGGCCGCCCCGCGAAACCCTTTTCGTCGCTCGGCAGCGGCTCCGGATCGGTCTTCGCCTTCTGGATCTTTTTCGCGATCGTATCCGCGTCGTCCGTCATGTTGATCCGCGACAGATCGGAAGGATCGGACTTCGACATCTTCTTCGTACCGTCGCGCAGGCTCATGACCCGCGTCGCGGGCCCCGTAATGACCGGCTCCGGCAACGGGAAGAAAATGCCGTCCTCGAAGCCTGCAGCAACGATCTCCTTGTTGAAGTCGTTGTTGAACTTCTGCGCGATGTCACGCGCCAGCTCGAGATGCTGCTTCTGATCTTCGCCGACCGGCACATGCGTCGCACGGTAAGCGAGAATGTCCGCGGCCATCAGGTTCGGATAGGCGTAAAGCCCAACCGACGCCTGCTCGCGGTCCTTGCCGGCCTTCTCCTTGAATTGCGTCATGCGGTTCAGCCAGCCGAGGCGCGCCACGCAATTGAAGATCCAGGCGAGCTCCGCGTGCGCGCTGACCTGCGATTGATTGAACAGGATGCTCTTCTTGGGATCGAGACCGGCGGCAATGTACGTCGCCGTCACCTGCCGGATGGCATGGCGAAGCTCAGCCGGTTCCTGCCAGACTGTGATCGCATGCAGATCGACGACGCAATAGATGCAGCTATGGGTCTTCTGCATCTCGATCCAATTGACCATCGCACCGAGATAGTTGCCGAGGTGCAGACTGCCGGTCGGCTGCATACCGGAAAAAACGAGCGGCGCGATTTTCATGGGAGTTACCGTGTTGCGAGGATTTCGGCCGCCTTATCGCGTGCTCCGGGCCGTGAGGCAAGCCCGCTCTCAGGCTTTGCTCCCACGCCCCATGAAGCTGCCGAGCTGCCTAAGCGACATGACGCCGAAAGCCAGGATGAACAGGCCGAAGATCGAAACTCCGACTCCAATCTCGACGGCAAGCGCAGCCGTCTTTTCAAAGAATTTGGCCTCGGCTCCGAGATAAGGCGCGAGCAGATAGCTCGTCGCCAAAAGTCCACCGACCATCGCGACACTCGCGATGATGATCAGCGGCAGATTGCGCCGGAGCCTCGTGTCGGCGATGAAATCATCGTGTTTCCGAAGCTTCGCCCAGAGCAGATAGGCATTGAGCCACCCGCCGAGCGTCGTCGCAATGGCAATACCGAGCTGGGGCATCATGCCGAGTTCGCGCAGCACGAAAAACAACACGATCGAGCCGACGGTGTTGGCGGTGAGGCTGATGACCGCATAACGCATCGGAGTTTTGGTGTCCTCACGCGCGAAATAGACCGGCGAGAAGACTTTAATCATCACGAACGCCGGCAAACCGAGTGCGAACATCCCGAGCACCGATGCCGTCGCCGCCGTATCTCCCGCATGGAATGCCCCACGCTCGAAGAGCACGCGGACGATATCGTGCGGGATCACCGCCAGCGCCAGAGTCGCCGGTACCGTCAGCAGCATCGCGAATTCGAGCGAGCGGTTCTGACTGTCCATGACACCCGCCGTGTTACCTGCCCGCAATTGCCGCGCCACATCCGGCAGCAACACGATACCGACGGCGATGCCGACGATCGACAACGGCAATTCGTACACGCGATCGGCATAATAAAGCTGCGAGACGGCGCCAGGCTCCAAAGATGCAATGATCGTTCCGATCGCGATGTTGATCTGCGTCACGCCGCCGGAGACGACGCCCGGGATACCGAGCTGCACGAGACGTCGCATATCGTTCGTCATGCGCGGCCATCGCAAACCGAGCGACATGCCTGCACTACGCATACCCCACATCAGAAGAGCGAGCTGCAGAAAACCGGCAACGAACACTGCCCAAGCCTGGATGATGCCTGCTTCCGGCTCTCGCTTATAACCAAGCCAAAGCGAAATGAGCGTCGCGACCGCCATCACGAGATTGAGCACCACCGAAACCGCAGCACTCTCGAAAAAACGGCCGACCGAATTCAAAGCCCCCGACATCAAGGCGACGAGCGACATGCACAGGAGATACGGCATCGTAATGCGTGTCAGGACGACTGACAGCTCGAACTTGTCGGGAGTCGCGTCGAACCCTGGTGCCAGCCCGTACATCAGAAACGGCATGGTCAGTTCGGCGAAGATCGTCACGATCAGCAGAATGAACAAAAGCCCGGCCATCGCCTCTTCAGCGAAGGTGCGCGCCGCCTGAGGTCCTTCGCCTTCGAGCTTTTTTGCGAAGATCGGAACGAACGCCGAATTGAATGCGCCTTCGCCAAACAGGCGCCGAAAGAGGTTCGGGAAGCGGAACGCGACGACGAAAGCGTCGGCGACCCAGCCCGATCCGAGCGTGGCGGCAATGAGAATGTCGCGCACAAAGCCGAACATACGGCTGAGCAGCGTCCATCCCCCGACAGTTGCAAACGACCTATAGAGCTTCATCGCGGAAGCGACGTATAGGGGTTCGATCCTGCATGCAAGCGTTAGCCTTGTCCCCTGGAGCCGAAGCCCGACCCGTCCGCTACTGGTTGCTCAAACGCCATCCTGCCGCCCTGTTCCTGTGCCCGGGGCGCATTCCGAATTTCAGCCTTGCGCGAGTTTTTCCGGGGCGGCAGGCACATCGTCTTCGAGCATGATCGACTGGAGCCTATCCCGAATTGCCCGCTGCCGGGCTTCGCTCAAAATCTGCTTGCCCACGAGGTCGGTCACGTAGAACACGTCGACGGCTTTTTCCCCGAACGTCGTCACATGCGCCGAGGCAATATCGAGCGACAGATCTGACAGCGCCGACGTCAACTCATAAAGAAGGCCCGGGCGGTCGCGCCCGGAAACTTCAATGACAGTCAGCCGTTCCGAAAGCCCGTTATTGATGATGACTTCAGGCTCGACCGTAAAAGCCGCAACTCCGCGCGCGTTCGCTCTTCGGCGCTCTAGAAGCACCGGCAGTTTCTCCTTGCCTGCAAGCAAACGCTCGATCGTATCGGAAATTCGGTTCGCGCGACGAAGCTCGTCTGCATCGTCCTCAAACCCGCGATTGAGCAAAAATGTATCGAGCGCATATCCATCGCGCGTCGTTGTAATATGAGCACCGGCGATATTGGCGCCCGACGCCGCGCAGGCGCCTGCGAAGAGTGCCAGCAGCCGGGCGTGGTTTGGCGCAAAGACGGTCAGCTCGGTAATCGCGGTGAATGCGTCCGTCTTGACCGACGTTGCAAGCTTGCTCTGCGATTTGAGCGCGTCGCGAACGACATTGGCGTGCGCAATCTGCGTCGCCGTATCCGTGCGGAGCCAATAGTTCGGATAGTTGCGCGCAATGAAATCGTCGACGTCGCGCTTGGGCCAATCGGAAAGCGCTTCGCGCAACGCGATAAGTGCCTGATCGATCCGTTTGCTGCGCGGAACCTGCGTATATCCGCCCGCAACCAGCGGCTCGGTCTCATGATAAAGCGTGCGAAGTAGCTGCCCCTTCCAGCCGTTCCAGACGCCAGGTCCGACCGCCATAATGTCCGCGCAGGTTAACACCAGGAGCAGCTTCAACCGTTCGGGGCTTTGCACGATATTGGCGAACGCACGGATCGTGTCAGGGTCGGAAACATCGCGAGAATGCGCAAAATTGCTCATCGTCAGATGTTCCTGGATTAACCAGGCGACAAGTTCTGTCTCCGCCGCCGTCAATCCCAGTCGCGGACAAACCTTGCGGGCAATGCGAGCACCGACCGTCGAATGCGCTTCCTTCCGGCCCTTGCCGATGTCGTGCAAGAACGCGGCGACAAGGAGCGCCCGCCGGTTCTTGATCGAAGAAAAGACCGCTGTCGAAAGCGGCAGCTCAGATGCCAGGCTTCCGCGCTCGATCGCCGTAACATTGCCGAGCGTCCTGAGCAGATGCTCATCGACAGTGTAGTGATGATACATATTGAACTGCATCATCGCGACGATACGGCCGAACTCCGGAAGAAACCGGCCGAGCACGCCAGCTTCGTTCATATGCCGTAGCGATGCCTCGGGATAGCTTTTGGCCGTCAGGAGCGACAGGAAGATGTGGTTAGCTTCCGGGTCCGCGCGCAAGCTGTCATCGATAAGCTTGAGCGAACCGCGAAGCACGCGGATCGCGCTTGGATGCAGATATATTCCCATGCTGGCCGCTTGCGCGAAGAAGCGGATGAGATTGACCGGATCACGCGTGAAGACATCGGGATCGGCAACATTCAGCCGATCGTTGTCGACACGAAACTCCGTCCTCTGTCGAATCTCGCGTCGCGTCTTCCAATTGAGCGGATTGAGCAGACGCTTGTAGGTAGGTGCCGACTTCAGCTGCTGCATTTCAAGCGCGCCGCAGAGGATTGTCGTCAGATCACCCACGTCCTTTGCAACGAGAAAATAGTGCTTCATGAACCGTTCGACGGCCCTGAGACCACCTCGGTTGGTGTAACCGAGGCTCTGCGCCATCGCCGGCTGAAATTCAAACGAGAGAATTTCTTCGGCACGTCCGGTCAGGAAGTGCAGGAAGCAACGCACCCGCCACAGGAAATCCTCGCAGCGACGAAAGGTCTGAACTTCTTCCGGCGTAAAGATACCTGCTTCGACAGCAGCGGAGCCCACCTCCTGTCCAAAAATGTATTTGGACAGCCATTGCAACGTATGGAGATCGCGCAAACCGCCTTTGCCGTCCTTGATATTCGGCTCGACCTTGTAGCGGCTCTCCCAAGCGCGGCGCATGCGCTCGTCGCGTTCGGCCATCTTGGCGTCGATGAACTGTCGCGCCGTCCCGGTGATGACCTCGGCCCGAAACCTGTTCTCGAATTCCGCAAAGAGCTGACCGTCGCCGAGGATCAACCGGGAATCGAGAAGAGCGGTACGGATGGTGATATCCGCGTAGCCGAGCTTCAGGCATTGATCGACCGTGCGGGTCGCGTGCCCGACTTTGAAGCCGAGATCCCACAGCAGATAAAGCATGTACTCGGCGACGCTCTCGCCCCACGGCGTCTGCTTGTAGGGCAGCAGGAACAAGAGATCGATATCCGATCCCGGCGCGAGTAAGCCGCGCCCATAGCCACCCGTAGCAACAATCGCCATGCGCTCGGCATCGGACGGGTTGGTGGCGCGATAAACGTGCGTCACCGTGTAATCGTAGATGAGACGGATCAACTCGTCCTGAAACAGGCTGAGACCGGCAGCACACCGCCGTCCGTTGACGTCCACCTCAAGTGCGGTCCGCGCCGATTCCCGTCCGAGTTTGACCAGGCGTTTCAGGCTTTCGAGAACTTTCGGCCGCGCGTCGACCGCCGAAGCGCTGGTGTTGAAATGCTTCGTCAGCTCGTGACGCGCCGCCACGCCGTCGAAATAGGGCGGAGGAATCAGCCTGGTCAGGGTGTCCTGGGTCAAGACTGCGTCTTCTTCACGGTTTCGGCCAGCGCCTTGAGTTCATAAATCTTTTCGAGCGCCGCTTTCGGCGACAGGTCGTCAGGATGCATGGCGAGCAGCATCTTTTCAACGGCAGAAGGCTCGCGCTCGTTAAGTCCGCTTTTTGGACGCATAGCCGAGAAAAGCGGCAAATCTCCGAGTCCGTCGTCGCCGTTGCGCGGCCGCCGATCCGCCTTCTCCAGGCGATCAAGGACTTCTCGCGCCCGGGCAACGACGGCGTGCGGCAACCCCGCAAGTTTGGCAACCTGAATGCCGTAAGATCGATCCGCGGCACCGGCTTTAACCTTATGCAGAAATACGATCGTATCGTGCCATTCAGTGACGTCCATCGTCACGTTTGAAATGCCGTCAAGCTTACGCACCAGCGCCGTCAGCTCGTGATAGTGGGTCGCGAACAGAGCGCGCGCTTTCGTGACGCCGTGTAGATATTCAACCGTCGCCCAGGCAATCGACAATCCGTCAAACGTCGCAGTACCGCGCCCGATCTCGTCGAGGATAACGAGCGACCGCTCGCTCGCTTGGTTCAGAATCGCCGCCGTTTCGACCATCTCGACCATGAACGTCGAGCGGCCGCGCGCCAGATCGTCGGAAGCGCCGACGCGCGAAAATAGTCTGTCTACGACACCAATGTGGGCCGATCGCGCCGGGACGTACGATCCCATCTGCGCCATCACCGTGATCAGCGCGTTCTGCCGAAGAAACGTCGACTTGCCGGCCATATTCGGCCCCGTGACGAGCCATATGCGCGCCTCAGGGGCATTCTCGAAGCCCGCCGGCGCTTCACTGCCGTCCTTGCCAAGGATGCAATCGTTCTCGATGAACGCAGGCGCGCCGCTTCTTGCAAGCGCCTGCTGCACGACGGGATGACGTCCGCCTCTGATCTCGAAGGCCATGCTGCCGTCGACCAGAGGTCGGGTATATCCCTGTTCAAGCGCAAGCTGCGCCAGCGCCGCAAAGACATCGACCTCGGCAAGCGCCGCAGCAGCAGCACCGAGATCCGCAGCAGCCGCGCCGATGCGCTCGGCGAGATCGGCGAAGATCTCTTGTTCAAGATTGAACACGCGCTCGCTTGCGGACGCGATCATCCCTTCCGTTTCGAGCAACTCGGCCGTCGCAAAGCGCACGGCGTTGGCCATCGTCTGCCGATGCCGGAACCTATCGCTCAACGGCGGCGACAAAAGCGGCTTGGCATTGAGCTGCGTCACCTCGATGAAAAAGCCGAGGATATTGTTGTGGCGGACGCGCAGCGTCTTGATGCCCGTTTCTTCGATATAGCGAACTTCGTGCTCGGCCATCACTTTACGGCTGTCGTCACGCAACGCGCGAGTCGCATCGAGATCGCTGTTGAAGCCGGATCGCACGAACCCGCCGTCGCGGCGAAGCAAGGGCGGATCGTCGACAAGTGCTGAGTCCAAAGATTGCGCAAGGTCGGCAGGAACCTGCGCCAATCGCTTGCAAACGGACTTGAGTTCCGCAGGCAGACCGAGAGGCTGCGCCGACTGCTCGATCAGCGACGTCGCACGGCGCGCAATGCTGATCGCATCCCGCACGGCAGCGAGATCGCGCGGGCCGCCACGTCCGAATCCCAGGCGCGGCAACGCGCGCGCCAGATCCGGTGCCGAACGAAGGGTTGCGCAGAGTTCATCCAAAAGGCGTCGATTGTCGACGAGATAGGTGACTGCATCGAGCCGCGCCTCGATCGATGCTGGATCGGTCAGCGGACTGGACAGCCGCGCCTGCAGTTCGCGCGCTCCGGCCCCGGTCACGGTGCGATCCATCGCTGCGAGCAGCGTCGAGTTTTTCTCGCCGGACGCGGCTCTGACGAGTTCGAGGCTCGCCCGGCTCGCCGCATCGATGAACAGGCGCGCCCCGGCGGTCTTGCGCGGCGGATTGACGAGCGGCTTCCGCCCCATCTGTGTGAGATCAACGTATTTCAGAACAGCGCCTATGGCGGCCAACTCCGATGCCGAAAACACACCGAATCCTGAAAGGTCTGCAACACCGAGACATGCCTTAAGATCGCGACTGCCTGCGCTGGAATTGAAATATGCGGCAGGGATCGGCGTCACCTTGCCACCCGCATATTCGACTGCCCGAACGAAGTTTTGATCCGCCATCAATCCATCCGCCGCGACCACCTCGCTCGGCGCCAAGCGGATCAATTCGCCGGTGAGATCGGAGCCCGCGACGTCGCCGACCTCGAACTCGCCTGTTGATATGTCGAGCGAAGCAAGCGCTAGACGCGCCTCAGGCGCCGTCGTTCCGATTTCATGCGGCGTTTCGCAGTACACGGCTGTCAGATAGTTGCGCGCCTTGGCGTCGAGAAGGGCTTCTTCCGTCACGGTGCCGGGCGTGACGAGACGAACGACGTCCCGCTTGACGACAGCCTTGGCGCCGCGCTTGCGGGCTTCCGCCGGATCTTCAAGCTGCTCGCAAACGGCGACCCGGTACCCTTGCCTGATGAGCCGCTGCAGATATTCGTCAGCCCGATGCACGGGCACGCCGCACATCGGAATTTCCTGACCCTGATGCTTGCCGCGCTTCGTCAGGACAATGGACAGCGCTTCCGAGGCGACGACGGCGTCCTCAAAAAACAGCTCGTAGAAATCGCCCATGCGATACCAAAGCAGACTGTTCGGGTTCGCAGCCTTGATTTCGAGATATTGCGCCATCGACGGTGTCGCGTCGGCAATGGCCGCACGACCGCCACCGGCGTTCGCGGTTTCGTCGGTCGGTGCGTCCGATTGAACGTGCCGGTCTCGGCGCTGCACGTCGTGCTTCGACATTCAGAAGATCGTTCCGGTTAGCCTAAGGGCCCCTCCGGATGACATCCCCCTTAGCCCGTCGAAGCCCGCGCTATGCATAGGTTGCTGCCGGGAGAACGGCAACCAGCCGCCCCCCGGCTTATCCCCGGCGCATTGGAAGGGCCTCACACGCAAACAACAGCAATTGCTGCGAAACGCTTCGCCAATCCACAAATGAATGGATGAAACGCCCGGTGTTGCCGATTTGCGTGCCGGTCCACAAATTGAGCGGCGACGTTCAGGCGTCGGCGGCAATTCGGCTCTTGGTCTCGTCCGGCGTACCGTAGTGCTCGAAATAGCGCGGATCGATATTTTCAACCGGCATGATGACCAGCACGTCCGTCGTGCCGAATTGCCGGTCGATCACCGCCCCGTCTCCGATGTAGGCGCCAAGCCGAAG
>DASZVX010000120.1:0-11011 GCA_035547255.1 Hyphomicrobium sp. | reverse complement strand
GAAGTCCCAACGTGAAATCATCGTCGGCGAGCATCAAAGCATCCTGGAAGCACTGGAACAGGCCGGCGTCGACGCGCCCTATCTTTGTCGCGGTGGCGCATGCGGACAGTGCGTTACCGCGATTTCGGACGCCCGCGGACGGATCCTTCATAACGACCACTATCTCTCGGACGATGAAAAGCGCTGCGGGGACAGGATCGCAACGTGTGTGTCTCGGATGGATGGCGGCAGCCTGACACTCGATCTCTGAGTCACACCGGTAAAAAAGGACGCTTGGCCATGAACACGATATTCAAAGACGAGACATTCCGCGGCGATTTCACGTTCTCGAATAGCCCGGCCGCGATTAAGCGCTTTCCGTTTCCATACTGGGAGGACAAGTATCGCTATTCGGTCAACATCGAACCTCACGTGGCTGGACCGAAGGGCTCCGTTTACGAGTTTCCTTTCGATATCGACGAGCACTACGTGTCGGACATGCGCGACCGTGCGCTCGTCCTAAAGGAAGATCCCACGCGCGTTCAGGCTCTTCCGCACATGATGCTTGCGCAATGGGATACGCTCGAGCTGATAATGACCAGCTTGGCGCGCGATTATCCTGAGCACTTTAAGCTCGAGCGGAATGGTGATGATTGGCATTGGATCAATCGTCCGCTGAAGATCGAGCAGAAGTTCCGCTTCGGTGACACGTCGACACTCCCGTACGAGCCGATGGAATACATCACGCGGCAATGTCAGGGTGATTTCACGATCTCGGATCAGAGAGAAAACAATCTCTGGATGGACGCGGGCATCGCAACGTCACAAGCCGACTGGTCGCTCGATTTCGACGTCGGCATGAATTTCATGGAGTGGCACGCTCCTGTGCCGTTGGCGCATGAAGCTGGTGTTTTTGACCGCGCCTTGAAATTCCTGCTGGCACTCCAGCTCGGAAAGCCCGTGCGCCGTCTCAATTGGACGATGACCGTCAATCCACGCTTGGATACGAGCCCGGAAAACTACCACAAGTGGGGTATCGACCGTGCGACCGTTACGCCGGAGAATGTTGGCGACAAGGTACACTTGCGTGTCGAGCTTCAGGCGCTTTGGCGTTTGCCGCGCTCGAATGCGATTCTCTTCTCGATCCGCGCCTACCTCATCAAATTGAACGAGCTCGTCACTGACTTGAACAGGGCGCGGAGGCTGCATCGTGTTCTCCAAACGCTGCCGCCGGAACTCGCGGAGTACAAGGGTATTACCCGCTATTTCGACGCTACGCGGGAATGGCTCGCCAAGTACGACGACGGAAAGCCAACGCCGCTCGGCTTTTTGTTCGAATAAAAAGTGAAGAAACGAGAGTCAGGCCGAGATGGCTTGAACATATAAACTCAAGAGGAAACATAATGTCTTTTGCGCGCCAATCCGCTCTCAACGATCGCCACAGAAAACTCGGATCGGATTTATCGACCGCTTGGAACGATATGCCGATCCCGCAGAACTATGCGACGAACCCTTACGATGAGACAGAGGCCGTCCGCTACCGCGCCGGACTGTTTGATGTGTCGGGACTCAAAATTGTGAACGTCAGTGGTCCTGAGGCGCAAGCGTTTCTAAATCATATTCTCACGAGCGACATCACCAAGGCCAAGGCCGGGGATTCTCATATCAGTAACATCGTCAACGCCAACGGCGGCTTGATCGATGACGTTCTGGTTTATGTCGATAGCCCGGATCAGTTTCGTGTTTCGCACGGCGGTGGCGCGTTCGAGGAAGCGGCGGCGGCGAGCAAAGGCAGCTTCAAAGTTAATATCGAGCCCGATAACGATGTCCACATCCTGTCGCTTCAGGGTCCGTTGGCGCTCGAAACACTTGCTCGGCACACGCCGATGGATCTCGCAGCGCTCCCCTATTTCCATCATCAGAAGACGACCTTGTTCGGAAAGCCGGTTTCCATCGGGCGGGGCGGTTATTCCGGCGAGCGCGGCTATGAGGTTTTCTGCTCGGCGGCCGATGCGCCCTACATTTGGGATGAAATTCTCAAGGCGGGCAAGGACGCCGGGGTTGTGCCGGCGTCGTGGTCTTGCCTCGATATCATTCGCGTCGAGAGCGGTCTCTTGTTCTTCCCGTTCGATATGACGAACGAAGACACGACGCCGTGGGAAGTGCGAGCCGATTGGACAGTCGATTTGTCGAAGACGGACTTCGTCGGCAAGAAAGCGCTTGCGGAGAAGAAGGGAAAAGAACGGTCCTACATCGCCGGCATTGAAGTCGAGGCGTCGAAGGCTATCGAGCCCGGCTCGAAGATCAGCGCCAACGGCAAGCAAGTCGGCGTCGTTTGCAGCTCGACCTACAGCCGCCATCTAATGAAATCACTCGTCATGGCGCAGTTGAAGCCCGAATTCACGAAATTGGGTACGCAACTGACTTTGAATGACGGGCAGGACTACACAGGCACGGTTGTGCGAATGCCCTTCTACGATCCCATGCGTTTGCGAACCCATCCCCAGACGGAGCGTACATAATCCCTGTCATCCAATATGTGCGCTAACTTGGCTAGGAGCATTTGCCCCTAGCCACTTTTCCCAAGATGCGCTGGCCGTTTCCTCGCAACCTTCGAGCACCGCGCCAGCGCAGAAGAGCGACGGGCGCCAATGCCTCGAGACTATACAGAGTTTGGCTTTACAGACGGCGCACAGCCCATTCCCGCCGGGTGGCGGCACTCTCGATCTCATGCCGGAGATGGTCGCGGCATGCGGGCTTCGCCATCGCGCTATCGCGAACGAAACGCTTATCCAAAACTGTTTGCACGGGGAGCTTCGGCCGTCTGCGCCGTCGCCCAAACGACAAATTCCGTGCGGCGTCGTTGTGTTTTTGTCTCGCGCACCGATTTGAGATCGGTGTCAGAAGAAAGGAAAAGGCCATGGCTCTAAATAGCATTTACGAACGGATGGGTGGTGCACCGGCACTGCGCAAGCTCATCGATACCTTCTACGACATCATCGAGTTCGAGCCTGATGGTAAACTGCTGAACATCCTCCATCTGCGCGGCATGGGCATTGCGCACTCGCGAGAGGAGCAGTTCAATTTTCTATGCGGGTTCTTTGGCGGGCCGAAGCTCTACATCGAGAAACATGGACATTCAGATGTCCGCGAAATGCATCGACATGTTCAGGTCGGGCCTGAAGAGAGAGACTCTTGGCTTGAGTGCATGCAGATTGCGATCGACAGGAATGGGTTCGATCGCAATCTTGGAGATGAGATGATGCGGCATTTCCGAATCGTCGCAA
This sequence comes from Hyphomicrobium sp., assembly GCA_035547255.1. GTDB lineage: Bacteria > Pseudomonadota > Alphaproteobacteria > Rhizobiales > Hyphomicrobiaceae > Hyphomicrobium_B. The sequence continues at coordinate 7,745 of DASZVX010000120.1, read as the reverse complement.
ACGCGCTCGAAGTCGAGAATCGTACGAATGAAAAGAACCGGCAACTTCTTGCTGCCTGGAAGTAACGGATTGGTCGCTTGCGGCCGACCTGAAGTGTCGGCGACTCGTGCCGGCCGCATAAGAAGTGCTTCGATTTAAGACTCCCGATCCATAGGATCGACGTGCGGCCGGATGGCCCCGGCTATAGCAACGACACGCACGCACCGTAGGAAAAGCGAACGACGCAAAGCGTGTTCGCTTCGCGTCGCATTTTTCCGGCTACCTAAAATTCTCTCGATTCCTTCCGCACAACCGCACTCGATATGTTGAGTGAGAAGCGGCTGTGTTCCGGCCGACTCTTATTGAGTCGGCGGCGGCGTTTTGATCGGGGCATAGAGGCCGATGGCATTCCCATCGGGATCCTGCACGACAGCAAGGCGTCCGATCTTCGTCGCGTCCGTCGGGGCGCGCAGGACCTTGCCGCCTTTCTTCAACGCCTCGACTACGGCGTTATCGACATCGGCAACCTGAATATACATCAGCCAACCGGGCTTCGGATCGTTTGGATCTTTGCCTTCGTATTTGGTCATGCCTGCGGCTTCGGTGGTGTTGGCCGTAAAGAGTGTGTACGCCGCCTCACCTGGGGCCGGCGCGCGCGTGTTGTCCTCGGCCGCGACGATTTTGGGCGTCCATCCGGCGACACTTGCATAGAAATCGCGGCTACGGTCGGGATCGGCTGAGATCAGCTCGTTCCACCATACCGTTCCCGTATCGGCATTGGTCGCCGCCTGGGTGCTTTGGGCGGCTGCTGGCAATGATGTCAGGCCAGCTGTCAGCGCTGCAGCTAAAAGAGAGAATAAGATACTTCGACTGCAATGCTTTTGCAAAGTTCTGCGCATGGACCACTCCTGCTCAAATCCGAGAAACTCGCAGGAGGTTAAGCAAGAGCGATGCCAGTTGTTGTTTTAGGCGCGTTTTGCCCCGCGATCATTTTGGATCGCATGCCAAAATGTAGGTGAAACCGCGGAAGCGGCTGTAGTCACGGTCTGGGATGAATGGGGTAATCACCACGCTTTTGCCGTCCGCCGGCGGCTTATGGATGCCGAGCATGTATAGCGGGTCGATCAGCTGGGCGCTTTCGTTCCACCAGTCCGGCGCATCGTAGTGGTTCTTGCGCCAAGTGAGGTCATCATTGTCGGCTTCCCACACTTCCCAATGGACTTCCGGTAGGTAGGAGGATTGTTCGCCTGGCCGGCTGACGCGCGCCAGTTTTTGCCCGCGATCAATTTTCTGACCAACCTTCAAGTCCTTGATTTCATCGAAATTCAAGTGGTCGAACTCGGAATAGTAATATTTTGAGCCGTTTGGGAGATTCACATCGCGACGATCGTGTTTTAATAGGAGCGCACCTTCCGTGCCCCATTGCCAATCCGCTTTCCATACCGCGCGAACCGTTCCGGATGCAGGAGCGAGTATCCATTCGCCAAATTTCCCGGCGTCGATGCCGGTGTGAATTTCATCGCGGCGTGAGCCGTCGACGTCGATCCAGCTGGCATAGAGCGAAGTCATCGGGGAGCAATTGTAGTTTGAGGGATATACGGGTTTAAGGCCCGTCTCGGTAATCCCGTAGCCTTTTTTCATAGAAATCGACTCGTTGGACGATATTCCTGATTCCGCCTTTGTTGAGCTTGTGAGCCAATTTGCTCCGAAAGCGAGAATGACCCAGGCGAGAACGAAGCGCGCGCAGTAATATCCTTTGTTTTCTATCACGCGGTCTCTGCCCGGTTTCCGATTTATGCGCGAGGCCGCACGATCGCGGTCACAGCATCTCATATTTCAAATATTTGCAGAGTCCGCTTCGTCGGGTCTCCAAGGTAAACGGACTTCGATATAACTTCGTAACGATATTTTCATCTTTACCGCGATGCGCGCAATTTGATTCAAGATCAAAGGTTGGCATCCAGTTAATTGGCACGTCTTTTTAAAGCAGATCGCAGTCGGCCCCCTTCTCGTATCGAGGCTCGCCTGTGTATCGCGTCAATTTTATTACAAAAAGATCTGCTTTTTCCTCGGTTTTTCGAACAATTCGACGGCTAAATGGGCCTGAATCGGCATTTTCGAGGCCCGCAGAATCTTGCGCAGCTGATCCGCAAGACGAGGGACAGGAAATCGTCCCGGGTGTGCGGATCTGGTACGTCTCACACGGCACAAATTCGAACTCTGAAAAAGAAGAGGCGGCCTTAACCAAAGCCGACTTGGACGAATTTGCGTCTGTCCGGCATGTGGGTGTGCGCCAGCGGTCCCTTGCGACGCGCGCGATTCTTCGCAGGGCTCTGTCAGAGACGGTCGCCGGGCGAGTGCCCGCTGAATCGTGGCGCTTCGAGCGCACAATCAATGCCCAGCCGATCCTCTCAAACGGCGAAAACAACCTTAAATTCAGCTGTTCTCACGCAACCGGGGCGTCCATCATCGCGGTCTCGACTGTTGGTGATGTGGGCATCGACATCGCTGATGCTACGCTCGATTTCAGTTCCGACTGGCTTCCGGACGTCATGTCGGCGCGTGAGCTCAGCGCGCTCGGAAAGCTTCCGGAAAGTAAACGAGGCGGCGCGGTTTCTCGCCTTTGGACCCTCAAAGAAGCCTACGTGAAGATGCTTGGCACTGGAATTGCTGAGGTTGCGGATGTCGCCTTCGATCTCAGTGACGATCGACTTTTGTCGGGAGGTTCCAATGACAGGTTCGCGCAGCCCGTTTTCAGGACTTGGATCGTCAACAATCGAGGGCATCGCTATTCGGTAGCGCTCGCGTCGAGCCGTTCCGTAGCGTCACACGCTCCATTGAGCTGCCGTTTGAGTGAGGGTCCCCGTGTCTATTCAAGAGATAAATTTCCAATTCTTGCAGGATGAAAGGCCTCGGGAGCCGCGTCTTCTTCATCAATATTTCGAGCAGCAGGCGCTTCTCCGCCCCGATCACCCGGCCGTGGAATTCTTGGGTCAAATCGTTCCGTACGAAGAGCTCGATTGCGACGCGAACCAGATTGCCCACTACCTTGTTCGGCAGGGGGTCGGCGTCGGTTCGCTGATTGGCATATGCCTGAAGAAATCGCCTCGTCTTTATGCCGCTATCTTGGGCATCCTGAAGGCGGGCGCTGCATATGTTCCGATCGATCCGAAATGGCCGATGGATCGCATTCGCGCCATTGCGGACGATGCGCAGCTCCGCTTCATGATTTCAGAAGGAAGGCTCGCCGACAATATCGACAGCGAACTGGAAACGCCTGTGCTGCGGCTGGATGAGGCGCAGGATGAGATTCTGAATCAGCCCGTCGGCCCCGTGTTCGATTTCGAACGGGCAATTACGCCCGCCGCACTGAGCTACATTATCTATACCTCAGGTTCGACGGGGCGTCCGAAGGGCGTCATGATCGAACATCGCAACGCCGTCGCGTTCGTCAAGTCGCTGAAGACCATCTATCGCGTCAGCGATGAAGATCGTGTCTATCAGGGTTTTTCAACGGCGTTCGATGCGTCGGTTGAGGAAATTTGGGCTGCGTTCTCGCGGGGCGGCACGCTGGTCGTACCGACTGAAGAAATTCAGCGTTCGCCGGCCGACGTCGCTCAGTTCATCAACGATAACAAGATCAGCTATTTTTCGACCGTGCCGACGATGCTGGCGATGATCGACCAGGATCTCGATACGGTCAAAACGCTCGTGCTGGGTGGCGAGGCGTGCTCCAACGAGTTGGTGACACGCTGGGCAAAATCCGGCCGGCGGATGCTCAATACCTACGGACCGACTGAAGCGACCGTGGTCGCGACATGGTCGGAATGCGTGAGCGGCGAGTCCGTTTCCATCGGCAAGCCAATACCCGGCTATACGACCTATGTTCTGGACGAAAACATGCAGCCGGTTGCACCCGGCGAATGCGGCGAGCTGTTCATCGGCGGAGCGGGCGTCGGCCGCGGCTATATGAATTTCGAAACGCTCACCAAGCAGCGCTTTATTGCAAACCCGTTCGAGCCGGAAAGGAAAGATCGGCTTTATAGAACCTACGATCACGTGCGCCTTGGCCAGAATGGGGAACTCTATTTTCTCGGTCGTCTCGACGATCAAGTCAAAATCCGCGGCTTCCGTATCGAACTGTCGGAAATCGAATCCATTCTGATCGAGAACCCGGCGATCAAGGCGGCGGCCGTCGCCGTGACAGACATTGGCGACATGAAACAGCTCGCTGCATTCATCGTCTGCAATGGAAGCACGGCCGATCTGGATCGGCAGGCGATTGGCGATGTTCTTCGCAATCGCCTGCCTCCTTACATGGTTCCGCAATATCTCGACGTCATCGACGAGCTTCCGATGATGTCCAGTGGCAAGGTCGATAGGAAGAGCCTGCCCAAGCCGCAGACTCTTCTCAACGGCGTTGGCGAGATCGTGCCGCCTCAGGGTGACCTCGAGACGCGCCTGGCGGCATCGTGGGCGCAGGCATTCCAGCTGCCCGAGATTTCCGTTACGGCTGATTTCTTCCTTGAACTCGGAGGACACTCTCTGTTGGCGTCCCAAGCGGTCAGTCTTGTTCGAGCTGCCGTGCCGGATGCTCCGATATCCGTACGCGATTTCTATGATTACCGGACAGTGCGTCGGCTCGCTGAAGCGCTCGAAACACGCCGCGCGAGCCAGCTACAGAGTTCCGACGATACCCTTGCGCAGCCCTCTGCATGTGCTCGTGTCGGTGTGTTGACACGTTGGACGGTTGCGACGCTGCAGGCCGTCAGTATTTTTGTCTACTATGGCATCGTCGCTGCGCCTTTGGCCTTTGTCGTCGTCATGGCTACGTCTGTTGTCGATGGCCTGATCGAATGGCCGCGCGCTGCTGCGATCATGACGGCAGTTGGCTTCGCAATTTGGCCGGCCATGCTTCTGTTCACTATCGCTCTGAAATGGCTCGTGATCGGCCGGGTAAAGCCAGGTCGTTATCCGCTTTGGAGCTTCTATTATTTCCGGTGGTGGCTGGTGCAATGCTTCCAGCCGCTGAGCTGGGCGGAGATGTTTTCCGGCACGCCGCTGATGAGCCTTTATTGGCGCGCTATGGGTGCCAAGATCGGCCGGAACGTTACGCTCTCGACATCGCTTTGCGGTGCGTTCGACGTCGTCTCGATTGGTGAAGGTTCGAGTGTCGGTCTCGAAACGCAAATTCTTGGATATAGAGTTGAGGACGGGCACCTCGTCATTGCGCCCGTCGAAATCGGTGCGCAGTGCTTCATCGGTATGCACTGCAACTTCGGTCTTGGCACGAAGATGGGCGACCGCGCCCAGCTCGATGACATGTCCGCGCTGCCGGATGGCGCCGTGATGAAGAGCGGCGAAGGGCGTCGGGGATCACCGGCGCGCCCCGGGGAAGTCGTTGTTCCGACTACGAGCGCAGTGCCGAGCAGAGTCCGCAGGTTCGCGTTCGGCGTGCTGCATCTCGCGCTGATCTATGTGATGGGCTATTTCCTTATCGCGACGCTCCTTCCATCAATAGTGCTCATGCTTGGCGGTCTCTGGCTCGCTGGTCCTTTGGGCGGCGTCATCGGGGCGTTCGCGGCCGTACCTGTCGGAATTCTGACGTATATCGCGGGCGCGATTGCGGTCGTTCGGATGTTGCGGCCGCTCGAGGCCGGCAGCATGCCAATCCACAGCTTCGCGTACGTCAAGCATTGGTTCGTCAGCTACCTGCTTGAGAACACGAAAACGATCCTGCAGCCGATTTATGCTACGATCTTTTGCCCGTCCTTCCTTCGAGCGATGGGGGCCAAGATCGGTCCCGGGTCGGAGATTTCGACAGTCTCGCACATCACGCCGAACCTTCTGGAAGTCGGCGAGGGGAGCTTCCTTGCGGATGCCTGCCTTGTCGGCGGTCAGCGGATCAATGGCGGCATCGTCGAAGTTGGAACGGTCAGCATCGGTGCGCGCAGCTTCATCGGTAACAGTGCAGTCGTTTCCGGCGGGCATACGATCGGCAGCAACTCCTTGATCGGTGCGGCATCGACGCCGCCGGCACAGGTCGCCGACGTTCCCGACGACACGAGATGGTTCGGCGCGCCGGGATTTGCGCTACCGCAGACCCAGCAAGACGCAACGTTCGACAACAAGGAGATCTTTGCTCCGACGCGCCGGGCGCTCATCGCGCGCACCTTGACGGATACGACGCGTATTCTCTTGCCGGGAATGATCTTTGCGCTTCAAACCATGACCTTCATTACGCTGATCGTCCTTGCGCAACGCGCAATGATGCCGACGTGGCTGTTGGTCCTTTGCGTTCCCTTGATTGCGTCGGCGCTTGCGTTCGTCTCGCTACGCTTGTCGGCGCTCGTTAAGGAACTCTTCATCGGTCGCATCGGGACCGTGGTGAAACCGCTGTGGTCGCGCTTCATCTGGAATAATGAGCTGGTCAATGGCGTCTATGAAGCGGTTGCAGCTCCGGCGATGGCGCCTTTGATGGGAACGCCGTTTCTGGCCGCCTACCTGCGGTTGATGGGGTGCAAGATCGGAAAATGGTGCTACCTCGGCACGACACTCTTTTCCGAGTTCGACCTTGTCGAAATCGGTGATCGCGCCTGCCTGAACATCGGAGCGACAATTCAGACACATCTCTTCGAGGACAGGGTTTTCAAGGCGGATGCCGTAAAAATCGATGACGATTGCACCGTAGGCAATATGGCGGTCGTTCTCTATGGAACCGAAATGCGCCCCGCATCGAACCTGGGTCCGTTGTCGGTTCTCATGAAGGGTGAGATGTTGCCGGAAGGAAGCCGGTGGCATGGAACGCCTTGCGAGCCTGTCCGATTGCCGAATGTACGCACATCCGAGGCAGTCAAGCCGATACCCACAGCATCGGACTTGAGTACACAACAAAAGCCTGAACGCTGGCGCGTGCGCGAAAGCGTGGGATCACTCCAGCCCGTCGCTTGACGGGATCAGGGCCAAACTGTGACATAGTGGCCATCGTGGGCGGAGCTTCGCAAAGGTAGCGCGAGCTTCGCCTCGACACTCAGAAGCGAATCACCCTGACTCGAATTTGCAATCGAGCTGCATAAACGGGTGGTTTTCGTGGGCAATGCCGCTCGCCGTGCGCAGCGCCAGCGACCCTCTTCTGGAGTAGGCATATGAAATTCTTGTTGGGTTCCGTCTCGACAGCTGCACTGCTGAGTCTCATGGCAGGCGCTGCATATGCTGATGGTCCATTTGGCTCGTTGAAAGATACGGCGCCGGTTATCGAGACGCCGACCTGGACCGGGTTCTATTTCGGTGGAGGTTGGGGCTACGGTCACAACCGTTCCAAGAACAACTATCACGACAACGGCGGCAACTCGGACTCGACCTCATCAAAAACCGAATTTGGCGACGGGGGGCTGGTTTCGCTGCTGTACGGCTTCGATCGTCAAATCGGCGACCGATTTGTCGTCGGCGTCTTCGGAGACTGGGATCTTTCCGACATCACGCGTGGCGACTCCGACATTCACAACGCGCTGCAGATCGATCGCGGGTGGGCGGTCGGCGGCCGCGCCGGTTATCTGATCAACGATCGCACGCTCATTTTCGCGACGGCAGGCTACACGCAAGCCCATTTCCAGAACGATGGATGGTGGGACATCGATAATGGTTCGTCGATACTACACGGCGCACACAGCCACTGGTTTGGCGGCTACTTCGTCGGCGGCGGCGTCGAATCACGGTTGACCGAAAACTTCTTCCTTCGCGGCGAAGTGCGATACGCGGATTATTCG
>DASZVX010000119.1:0-33291 GCA_035547255.1 Hyphomicrobium sp. | reverse complement strand
AAAACCAGCACTCAAGGGCGCGGCTTCGTCCGCGCCCTCTTCACCGAGATTCGAAAGGACGGAGCGCTGCAAACTTGATCGGCAACGCTAGCGCCCCTTGATCATGCGCCTGAAGCCCGCGATCGTGGCGATATAAGCATGAAACAGCAAGAACAGCGCACCCACGAGCCCGGCCCAGTAATGCGCCAGCGCGAAGGACCAGAGTCCGGCCAGTCCGGCAATTTTCTCCGGCGCAAGTTCGGGAAAGAATAATGCGATGCCCGTTACGACCAGGAGCGGCGATAAAATTACGATGCTGATGATGTAGAGAAACTGCTGCACAAGAAAGAGCAGCCCGCGGGACAAGTCGAGACGCGATGGGACTTCGTGCCCTGCGCCGACGGAGCTTGAGCCGCCACGCACGACATTCGAGCCGTGTAGATAAAGTCGCGAACCTAGTCCCCGCCATCGGTTCTTGTATCGGCGCCAGTATCCGCCACTCCCGGCTCCAATGATGAACAAGCCGAAAAGGGTCGTAAATGCGATTCCGGTAACCTGATGCACCATATCCGCAAGCTCGTAATCAATGAGTGCAAAATCGGCCGAGGAATACGTCAACACAATTCCTGTCACAACGAGGACGATGAATGCGAGCGTAATCGCCCAATGCCAAAGACGCACCCAGAGCGGAGTCACGGCCGGGCCTCCCGTGTGGGGAGAGTTTCGGAGCGCTGGGACGGAGTTCGGCAGCTCATTCTTCAGCCTCGGCACTGTCTGATCGAGAAGCTGAGCTTCGCCGCCGTCGCGCCAGGCGCCATCCGCTGTGAGCGAGAACGAGTGTCACGCCGACTGCCATCAGGAGATACGCGGCTATATCCGTCCATTTGTGTCGGTTGCCGCCCATGACATAGCCGTCCTGGAGCAGCGTCGAATTGTTGAAACCGAGTTTCGGTTTAACGTCTGACACGTAGCGATAGAGGCGGTTCATCAGTATGCTGTCGATGCTGTGGCACGTGTTGCAGCCCTGGTTGGCTTTTCTTCCGAGCGGAAGATCGTGAGCGACGGTCGACGTCACGTTCGAGTGGCAATCGATGCACCGCGTCCCGTCGAGATGGCGCTGTGCGTACGGAAGATAGCGGTGCGCTGCGAGGAGATTAGGTTTGGCAGGGTCTGAAAGCGGACCTCTGGCATCGTCCTTATGACAGCGAAGACATGGCCCGTTGTCGTTCTCGCGGATGAGTGGAGGCTGCGCGATCTGCTTCGTTGCCTTGAAATAGTGCGGCTCGTGGCAATGTTCGCAAATGAAGCGCTGCTTTGCCTTTTTATTCTCGCTCGCTGTCTCGGCGCTTGAAGAACTGACATTCTCGCTTGCCGGTTTGCCTGCAGCGGTGCCGCAGCAGCGTTCCTTGGCATGCTGATATTCTGTGAAGTGAACCGTGGCCTCGAACTCTTTCTGAACGCGTTCGAACTCATATGGCTTGTCCGCCTCGGCACCATTGTCCTTGCGCGGATGGCAGTCGACGCACGTTTCAGTCTTCTTATTGCGATGTGGGAATGAGTCGAAGCCTTTGGCGTGGCAATCGAGGCATTCGGTTTTTCCGTGCGCAGCATTGTGAAAGTCCTGCATGCTGATTGTAACGGTGCGGGACTGGCCGGTCTTGCTGTCGAACGTCATGCGGTTCGGCCCCGCATGGCAGGCTATGCACTTGAGCCGCGGGAGAGCGGAGGGCGTGTCTGCTATCGCAAGGCCCACGCTGCGACCGCCGGCAATAGCGAGAGCGATGCAGCAGAAAGCTTTGAGGAGCGGCGGCCAGCGCGACAGCATTCTGTTGATCGAGGTTGATTATTGCACGAGTATCCCGGAATTGCGTGCCGCAGCCGCCGGGACCTCGGTCTGCAAAGGGAGAAAATGTGCGAGCGAGGCAACGTCGATGCGGCAGTGAACAAGCATGGCTGATGACTCTTTCACCAGCCTCGAAAAATTCTTACAATTTTTGACAGCATGTCGGGTTCTATGCGGGGACCCGGCATCCGCGGCCGATCTTTTTCGCCGCGGAAGCAATTCGAGCGCCGCAGGGCTGCAGGAGAGGCCTCAAATCCGTTAAAAGTAACGTCAAGTCTATCGGGCCCACCAGAATCCTGCCATTCCGACGCCCCCGCGCCGTCCTCTTTGTGCGTGATGCCCCGTGAAGCTGCCGTCTGGCCGTCAGTTATGTCACTACCCGAAGGAAAATCGCTTGGACTCGATCAACGCCCGCATCGCAAAGGAACTCAACGTCCAAACGGCGCAAGTGGCCGCAGCTGTCGACTTGCTTGGGGAGGGCGCGACAGTTCCGTTCATCGCGCGCTACCGAAAAGAGAAGACGGGCGGCCTCGACGACACGCAATTGCGCAAGCTCGAAGAACGTCTCGGTTACTTGACCGACCTCGAAGATCGACGTGCCGCGGTCATCAAGAGCATTACCGAGCAGGGCAAGCTGACGCCCGATCTGCAACGGGCCATCAATGGTGCCGACACCAAGGTCGAGCTGGAGGATCTCTATGCGCCCTTCAAACCGAAGCGGAGAACGAAAGCTCAGATTGCGCGCGAAGCGGGACTTGAGCCGCTGGCCGATGCGCTCCTTGGGAATCCGACTCTCGATCCCTCAAAAGAAGCCGAAAAGTACGTCAGCGCCGAGAAGGGCGTTGCCGATGTCAAGGCGGCGCTCGATGGTGCGCGCTCGATACTGATCGAACGGATTGGCGAGAATGCCAAGCTCGTCGGCGATTTGCGCCAGTGGCTGTGGGCGACCGGGCTGGTCATATCGAAAGTTCTGAAAGGCAAGGAGGCTGAAGGCGCCAAATTCTCCGACTACTTCGACTTCTCGCAGGCCATCCACAAGATCCCGTCGCATCGCGCGCTGGCGCTTCTCAGGGGGCGCAACGAGGGATTTCTCGACCTCGATTTGGATGTCGAAGCCGAGCCGGGTCATTCGCACCCGGCCGAAACGAAAATCATGTCGGCGTACAGCATCGCGGAGCGCGGCCGTCCCGCCGACAAATGGTTGATCGATACGGTCAAGCTCGCCTGGAAGGCGAGATTGCACACGACCCTCACGGCCGATTTGCTGGTGCGGCTGAAGGAAGATGCTGATAGCGCCGCAATCGGCGTTTTCAAATCGAACCTCAAGGATCTGCTTCTCGCCGCACCCGCAGGTGCGAGGGTGACGATGGGGCTCGATCCCGGCATCCGCACGGGCGTCAAGGTGGCTGTTGTCGATCAGACGGGCAAGGTTCTCGATACGTCGACCGTTTACCCGCACGAGCCACGCAACGATTGGAATGGTGCCCTGGCAATGCTCGCCGCGCTGTGCGTGAAGCACAAGGTCGATGTCATCGCCATTGGCAATGGAACGGCGAGCCGCGAAACCGACAAGCTCGCTGGCGATCTGATAAAGAAAATGCCGGACCTCAAGCTCACGAAGGTGATGGTGTCGGAAGCCGGCGCCTCGGTCTATTCAGCATCCGAAATCGGCGCCCAGGAGTTCCCGGACCTCGACGTTTCCCTGCGCGGCGCCGTCTCGATCGCACGCCGTCTGCAAGATCCGTTGGCGGAACTCGTCAAGATCGAACCCAAAGCCATCGGCGTCGGGCAATACCAGCATGACGTTAACCAGACGGCGCTGGCGCGTTCGCTCGATGCGGTTGTTGAGGATTGCGTCAACTCGGTCGGAGTCGATGTCAACATGGCGTCAGCTCCGCTCCTCGCGCGCGTCGCGGGCCTCAACGCAACGATCGCCAGCAATATCGTGCTGCATCGCAATGAGAACGGCGCCTTCAAGAAACGCACCGAGATCAAGAAGGTCGCGCGGCTTGGTCCGAAAGCTTTTGAGCAAGCCGCCGGCTTCCTGCGCATCGCGAACGGGACGAACCCGCTCGATGCGTCGGCCGTTCATCCCGAAGCCTACGAAGTCGTCGAGCGTATCGCCGAAGCGACGAAGCGGCCAATCAAGGCCATGATCGGCGACAGCGCATTCTTGAAATCGCTGAATGCCAAGCAGTTCGCGGACGAGCGCTTCGGGACGCCGACGGTCATTGATATTTTGGCCGAGTTGGAAAAGCCAGGCCGCGATCCGCGGCCCGAGTTCAAGACCGCGGAATTCAAGGAGGGCGTCGAAAAAATCGCCGATCTTCGTCCCGGCATGATGTTGGAAGGCGTCGTGACAAACGTGACGGCGTTCGGCGCTTTTGTAGACGTCGGCGTGCATCAGGACGGATTGGTGCACGTTTCGGAGCTGGCCGACAGGTTCGTGAAGGACCCGCGCGAGGTCGTGAAGGCCGGCGATGTGGTTAAGGTCCGCGTAAAGGAGGTTGACGTCGACCGAAAACGCATCGCCCTTACGATGAAATCGGGTGCGATCGAAACGCAATCGCTGCGGCGCGAACAACGCCCGGATGTCCGTCGCACAAACGCCTCGGTATCAGCCGCCAAAAATCCGGAGGGAGAATCGGCGTTGGCCGCGGCTTTGCGGCGCGCCCAGGAGTCAAGAAAGAACTAAACCAGAGAGCAGCTTGCCGCTTCGCGAGACTGAGACACTCTTTGGTCTTTCCGATTACATCCCCACGAGTTATCGTAACAGCCATCTGTCGTCTCGCTGGAGGACCTGATCATGCAGATCAGTCGCCGCGGCTTCGTTAAGCTGACTGCTGCAACTCTCGCGGCATCGACTGTAGATGCCTTGGGCTTTTTTGCTTCGGGAGAAGCTCTAGCGGCATCCGTCCGGCCGTTCAAATTGGCGGCTGCGACAGAGACCAGAAACACCTGCACCTATTGTTCGGTCGCTTGCGGTATCCTCATTTACAGCATGGGCGATCGCGCCAAAAACGCGCGTTCCAACATCATCCACATCGAGGGCGATCCCGATCATCCCGTCAATCGCGGTACGCTCTGTCCGAAGGGTTCCGCGCTCCTCGATGTCGTGCACGCCCCGACGCGCCTGCAAGTTCCGAAGTATCGCGCGGCGGGTGGCACCGAATTCAAGGAAGTCACTTGGGACTGGGCGCTCGACCGGATCGCGCGCTTGATGAAAGACGACCGCGACAAGAATTTCATCGCGAAAAACGCTCAAGGCACGACGGTCAATCGCTGGCTTACGACCGGTATGCTGGCGGCTTCCGCCTCATCGAGCGAAACGTCGTACCTGACCTGGAAGGTGGCCCGTTCATTCGGGATGCTGGTCTTCGATAACCAAGCACGTGTCTGACACGGACCGACGGTGGCCAGTCTGGCTCCAACATTCGGTCGCGGTGCAATGACCAACACTTGGCAGGATATCAAGAATGCCAATCTGGTCATCGTCATGGGCGGAAACGCCGCTGAAGCGCATCCGTGCGGCTTCAAGTGGGTCATCGAAGCGAAGATCGAAAACGGCGCCAAGCTCGTCGTCGTCGATCCGCGTTTTACCCGCACGGCGTCTGTTGCCGATTACTACGCGCCGATCCGGCCCGGCACTGACATCGCCTTCCTCTTGGGCGTCATTCGCTATCTGCTCGAAAAGAACAAGATCCAGCACGAGTACGTGCGCGCTTATTCGAACGCCGGCCTGATCGTCAAAGAGGGCTTCGGCTTCGAGGATGGCCTTTTCACCGGCTACGATCACGAAAAAGGCGACTACGACAAATCGAGCTGGGACTATGAGCTCGACGAGCAGGGCTTCGCCAAGGTCGACGATACGTGGCAACATCCGCGTTGCGTGATGGGCCTTCTGCGTGCGCACGTCGCGCGTTATACCCCCGAGATGGTGTCACGCATCTGCGGCACGCCGCAGGACAAGTACCTCCACATCTGTGAGATGATCGCGGAGACGTCGGCGCCCGACAAGGCGATGACGAGCTTGTTTGCGCTGGGTTGGACGCAGCATTCGGTCGGCTCGCAGAATATCCGCACGATGGCGATGGTGCAGCTTCTGCTCGGCAACATCGGCGTCGCGGGCGGCGGGATGAACGCGCTGCGTGGGCATTCGAACATTCAAGGACTGACCGACGTCGGGCTGTTGTCCAATCTCATGCCCGGCTACATGACGCTGCCCGCGGACCACGAGGTTACATTCGACGACTACATGAAAACGCGGCAGTTCAAGCCGCTGCGTCCAGGCCAGATGAGCTACTGGCAGAACTACCGGAAGTTCTTCGTCAGCTTCCAGAAGTCGATGTTCGGCGACGCCGCAACAGCAGAGAACAACTGGGCTTACGATTGGCTGCCGAAGCTCGACATTCCGCTCTACGACATCATCAAGGCTTTCGAGATGATGAACCAAGGCGAGATGAACGGCTACATCTGCCAGGGGTTCAATCCGCAGCAGGCATTCCCCGATCGCGGCAAGATCCGGCGCGGTCTCTCGAAGCTCAAGTTCCTCATTACGATGGATCCGCTCGATACGGAAACGTCGCGCTTCTGGGAAAATTTTGGACCACAAAACCCTGCCGATTCCGCAGCCATCCAGACGGAAGTCTTCCAGCTGCCGACGACCTGCTTCGCAGAAGAAGACGGTTCGCTCGTCAACTCGGCGCGCTGGCTGCAATGGCATTGGAAGGCAGCGGAGCCACCGGGCCAAGCCCAATCCGACATCTGGATCATGACCCGCATTTTCCATCGCATGCGCGAACTCTATCGCAAGGAAGGCGGCACATTCCCGGATCCGATTCTCAATCTCACGTGGAATTACACGGACCCGACGGAGCCCGCGGCTGCCGAGCTCGCGAAAGACATGAACGGCCGCGCGCGCGTCGATATCAAAGATGCGTCCGGCGCTGTCGTGCTGAAGGCCGGTCAGTTGCTCGACGGCTTCGCGCAGCTTCGCGACGACGGCACGACGGAGTCGGGCTGCTGGATCTTTACCGGGTGCTACACCGAGAAGGGCAACCAGATGGCGCGGCGCGACGCGTCCGATCCGCGCGAGCAGGGCATTGCGCCGAACTGGGCATGGGCGTGGCCGGCGAACCGGCGCATTCTCTACAACCGCGCCAGCGCCGACCTCGCCGGTAATCCCTGGAATCCGGAGAAACCCGTCATTCAGTGGGATGGATCCAAGTGGATCGGCATCGACGTTCCCGACTACGGGCCGACCGTCAAGCCGTCCGAGTCCGTCGGTCCCTTCATCATGAACGCCGAGGGTACGGCACGATTGTTCGCGCGCGATCAAATGGTCGAAGGGCCATTCCCTGAGCACTATGAGCCGCTCGAGTCTCCGGTGCCGAATGTCTTGCATCCAAAGGTCAGTTCGAATCCTGCTGCGCGCGTATTCGCCGACGATCGCAAGGCGTTCGGATCTCCATCCGAGTTTCCCTACGTCGCAACCACGTACCGGTTGACGGAACACTTCCACTTCTGGACGAAGCACGCCTTGATCAATGCAATCCTGCAGCCGGAGGAGTTCATCGAGATCGGTGAAGCGCTGGCGAAGGAAAAAGGCATCGCGCAGGGAAGCTGGGTTCGCATCGCTTCGAAGCGCGGCCATATCGTGTGCAAGGCTTATGTGACGAAGCGGATCAAGCCTCTCAGCGTTGATGGCAAGCCGACGCATGTGATCGGTGTGCCGTTGCACTGGGGCTTCACCGGCCAAGCCCGCAAAGGGTATGGCGCCAACACGCTGACGCCCTCCGTTGGTGATGCGAACTCGCAAACGCCGGAATTCAAGGCGTTCCTCGTGAACGTCGAGAGCGTCAATGGACCTGAGGTTTGACGGAGTCGCCGATGGCAGACCTTCAGTCACAAAATTACATTCGGCGATCGGCTTCGACGCTCACGCCTCCGTCCGTGCGCAACCATGAAGATGAGGTTGCGAAGCTGATCGACGTCACGCGCTGCATCGGCTGTAAAGCATGCCAGGCTGCGTGCATGGAGTGGAATGACCTTCGAGCCCCTATTGGAACCTTCGAGGGAACGTATGACAATCCGCTGGATTTGGACCCGCACACGTGGACGCTTATGCGTTTCACGGAATACGAGAACGAGCAGGGTAACCTCGAGTGGCTGATCCGCAAGGACGGCTGCATGCACTGCGAAGATCCAGGATGCCTGAAGGCTTGTCCGGCGCCGGGTGCGATCGTCCAGTATGCGAACGGTATCGTCGACTTCATCAGCGAGAACTGCATCGGTTGCGGTTATTGCGTGAAGGGCTGCCCGTTCAATATTCCGCGGATCAGTCCGGTCGATCATAAATCCTATAAGTGCACGCTCTGTTCCGACCGTGTGGCCGTCGGGCTGGAGCCCGCATGCGTGAAAGCATGCCCCACCGGCGCAATCATGTTCGGCTCCAAGAAGGACATGACCGATTGGGCGGGCGAACGCGTCGTCGATCTCAAATCGCGGGGCTTCGAGAACGCTGGCCTCTACGATCCGCCGGGCGTTGACGGCACGCACGTCATGTACGTGCTTCATCATGCCGATAAGCCGTCGATTTATGCCGGGCTGCCGGAAAATCCGAAGATCAGTGCAACTGTCGAATTCTGGAAGGGCCTCATCAAGCCCGTAGCGCTCGCGGGCATTGCTGCATCGGCTGTTGTCGGCTTCCTCCATTGGGTCATCGCCGGGCCGAATGAAGTCCAGCCCGAGGACGAGAAGGAAGCCGAGCACGTTCTCGCTGCCGAGCGTGAAAAGCGCGGAAGCGAAAACCCCTATATTGGCGGAGGACCGGCATGACGCGACCGAAAGGCACGCTCATACGAAACCCGCCGCTGACCCGGATCAATCACTGGATCACGGCCGCGTGCTTCGTATTACTGATGCTGTCGGGCTTATCGATGTTCCACCCGCTGCTCTTTTGGCTGTCGAACCTGTTCGGCGGCGGGCAGTGGACACGTGCGGTTCACCCCTGGATCGGCGTCGTGCTTGTCGTGAGCTACGCAGGGATGGTCGTACAATTCTGGCGCGACAATCTTTGGACGAAGGATGATAACGCGTGGGTGCGTGCGATCGATCGTGTCCTCGCCAACGACGAGCAGGGGGTCCCGGAAGTCGCGCGATTCAATGCCGGCCAGAAGTTCGTCTTCTGGTCGATGGCGCTGCTGATCCCGGTGCTGCTCTTCACTGGCCTTCTGGCATGGGAAGTCTATTTTGGAACGGCCACCTCCATTGAAACGCAACGTGCAGCGCTGTTGATCCACTCACTTGCGGCGATCGCGGCGATTATCATCTGGATTATCCACGTGTATGCAGCAATCTGGGTTCGCGGTTCGATGCGTGCGATGACTCAAGGATACGTCACGCCGGGTTGGGCATGGCGACACCATCGTAAATGGTTCCGGTCGCTTGCCGCCACCGGTTCGCCCGGTCCGCGACCCCACGTTGACAGTAACGAAACACGAAAATGAGAGCACGCCGGTGAGACAGGGCGGATCACCGCCAACAGGAAAGTGGGTGGGCAGCCCGCTCGGTGGCGTCCAGGCCCCCGAACCGATACACCTGCCCGATCCCAAAACTAGGTTTATTGCCACCGCGTCTCGGTTGGACACCCTCGCCGAGGGGCATCAGATGGCGGAGTGGCTGAAGTTCATGGCTGCGCTGGCGCGGGCTCAACACGCCGCCGCGATGTCCGTCACTCTCTCTCATCCGCTGCACGAGCAGCAGCTTGAAGAAGCCGTCACCTTCCAGAAACCGCCGCTCCTACCCGAGGTCCATGAGAGAGATCCTTCGTGGCGGCAAGGTCTGATGATCCTGCTCGACAGCTTGGATCATAGTCCCATGCCAAAGGGCTCGGAGACCGCCATCGACGGGTTGCGTTCGAGCGATGCGGGCGCGATCGAGGCCCTCGCACACGATTTCCTCTGCGGCAGCATCGACTCCAATGACGCCGTTCGAGCCCTTTACGTCGCGGCCGCACTGCAGGTCTATTTCACGCGCGCGGCGGCGTCTTTGAGTGCAGCGCACTTAAGGTTGCTTCCAGACCGCGGGGCTTGTCCGTGCTGCGGTTCCACTCCGGTTTCGGGCCTCATTACGGCGTCGGGTCGAACACCGGGCACGCGTTATCTCTACTGCTCGCTTTGTTCGACGGCGTGGAATCACGTCCGCGCCGTGTGCATCACCTGCAGAAGCACCGGAGCGCTCTCGTTGAGGGGCATCGAAGGCGATTCCGGCGCGGTCAAAGCGGAAGTCTGCGACGACTGTCACACCTACGCGAAGATGCTGTATCAGGCCAAGGACATGCAGATCGATCCGTTCGCTGATGATCTTGCGACGCTCGGCCTCGATATGATGGTTGCGGAGGCGGGCTGGGCGCGCCATGCCCCCAATCCGCTGCTGCTTGTCGATAACCTCAGAAGTTGAGCGCGGCGGCTGATAGTCCGCAGACAATGCCAATCACGACGACGGCGACAACGACGAAGAGCAGGACCTGCGGCCGAAATGAGCGGCCGACCATCGCCAGCGACGGCAGGCTGACGGGCGGCAACGTCATCAGTAACGCTCCCGCAGGGCCAGCGCCGATGCCGAGTAAAAGCATGGCCTGAATGATCGGAACTTCGCCGGCAGTCGGAATGACGAAAAGCGTGCCCGCGATCGCAAAAGCAACGATCCACCAAAGCCCGTTGCCAATTTCCGGGCCGATCGTCGGGAAAAGCCACGCCCTCGCCGCGCCGAGCACCAGCACGATCACGATATATTCGGGGATCAAGCGGATGGCCATGCGAACGAAAACCTCGATCCAGCGACGGAACGGGTTCGATGCAGAGTCTGGAGTTTCTGAATTGGCGATGAGCTTCGAAAGCTCTGCGTTAGCCTCGGCGGCTTCCTTCGGCGTGACCATCACGTTCACGAGATATCCGAGGCCGAATACCATGAGGATTCCAAGCACAACCCGAAGGGCGGCCCAATTCCATCCGAGGACGAAACCGATGAATACGAGCGTCGCTGGATTGAGGATTGTGTTGCCAAGCCAGAACGCGATAGCCGCACCGGGCGAAGCTTGGCGTGCGCGTAAACCGACGACGACGGGCGCGACACAGCACGTGCACATCATGCTAGGGATCGACAATGCGCCGGCTGCGACCACGCTGCCGAAGCCGGTCTTGCCAAGCGCGCGTGCCACCCAATCGGCGGGAAGCAGAGCCTGGATCGCGGAGCCCAGAAGGAGCCCGAGCACCATCGCCTGCCAAATCGCTTTTCCGTAGGAAATCGCGTAGCCGAGCGCAGCGTCCCACGATGGTGCGGGTGGCGCTGCCGCCGTTCCCATGAGGATTGAATGACCGATCGAGTGCTCGGCCGCTGCGACGAAGGCTCGATTGTAATAAGGAAGCCATTTCACGTAGAACAAGCCGACGGTAGCGAGCACGAGGAAGACGACAACTTTGAGCGCAGCGTTATCGGCTTGTTGGCGCGTGGCGTTCATCGGTCTCTCCGGGCTTTGTATCGCCGGACATCGGTCGCTTAGTAGTAAGGCAACCGTGTCGGGATGTCTCGTGTCGCGAGGCTTGTCCCCTTGTTACAAAAAGGCGCTCCATGTCAGCACCAATTGTTCGCTTAACCGATCTAGCACATGGCGGCGGATGCGGATGCAAACTTGCACAGTCCGTACTGCAGCAGCTTCTTTCAGGGCAATCGTCTGCAGGGCTTTATAGTCAACTGCTCGTTGGCGTCGAGACCGGAGACGATGCGGCCGTCTGGCAGATCGATGACGAGCATTGCATCATCGCGACGACGGATTTCTTTATGCCGATGGTCGATGATCCGCGCGACTTCGGCAGGATCGCCGCCGCCAACGCGATTTCGGACGTTTATGCGATGGGTGGAAAGCCACTGCTGGCGCTTGCCATCCTCGGCATGCCACTCGACAAGCTGCCCGTCGAGATGGTGCGCGAGATTCTGCAGGGCGGGTCGTCGATTTGCGCCGAGGCAGGGATTCCCATTGCAGGTGGTCACTCTATCGATACGCCCGAGCCGATCTACGGTCTCGCAGTCATCGGACTGACGAAACCCGGTAATGTCCGCAGGAATTCAGGCGCGTGGTCTGGAGATGCGCTCATCCTGACCAAGGGGATCGGCATCGGTGTCTATTCCGCGGCGTTCAAGAAACGCGCCCTGCCGGATGACGCCTACGCGGAGATGATGGCGTCGACGACTCTACTGAATCGCATCGGGCAAAAGCTGGCCGAAAATGAAGACGTTCATGCGATGACGGACGTCACGGGCTTCGGCTTGCTCGGTCATGGACTCGAAATGGCACGAGCGAGCCGTCTGACGCTCGATATCGCCTATGATCGCGTCCCGTTTCTGGCAAAAGCCGAAAGTCTGGTTAATGCTGGCTATAAGACCGGTGCCTCGGGGCGCAACTGGGCAAGCTACGGGAGTGAGGTGAGGTTGCCGCCCGATCTTCCGGATTGGAAAAAGTCGCTTCTTACCGATCCGCAAACCTCAGGCGGCTTGCTCATCGCCTGTGCGCCCGAACGAGCCGAAACGCTCCGCGCCCAAATCGAAGCGGACGGCTATCCGAGCGTGCGCATCATCGGATCGGCATCCGAGGGGCCGCCACAAGTTCGAATCTCGTGACGGTCATCATCGCTTTTTTGAAAGGACTGGCGGAGGAGAATGGGAGTCGAACCCACCTAGGGCAGGCTCGCTGCCCCACTCGGATTTGAAGTCCGAACGCCCCACCGGGGACGATTCACCTCCAGAAGTTCGCATAGACGAATGCACGAGTGCACCGAACAAGTCCAGACGATGCTTATTTAGCGTGCGCATGTCTCCTTTGCGAAGTGTGACGCCGTGCCGGTCGAAGAATTCCAGAATCTGGATTGCCACTTTACGCCCATTGGAGAGACGGTCGCGTAGATCGGCGGCGGTGACAAAGCCCGTCTCGGATTTGCTGCTGATGTCGACGGCGGTCGCCAGAATTTCCTGAACCGTCGCACGCAAGAAGAAATGATCGTGCGCGATCTCATCCGCCCAGCCGGCGCGTCCCGCGAGCTTGAGCAGCCGCCGGACGTCGTGTTCGCCGTGATCAAGGGCCTCGGCGATATCGCGGACGCGGGGCGGCCGGAAGCGCTCATCGCCCGAGAGAAGCGGCGCAATCGACTGCCATGTCGCTTCGTCCGCTACGCTGAGCCGAGCTTGATGCGACGGCAGCCTGACAAACGCGCCATCGAGAGCGATGTCGCCGCTTTCCGCGATCTTCTGCAAAGCGACAAAAAAAGCGGGCTTCGGCAGCCGAGGCTGCAGCATCAAACGGAGCTGTTCGCGACCGATGCCTTGCCGGTCCGGATTGTCGGCATGGAACGCACCCAACGCATTTTTCAACCCCGTCGCAAAGGTCTGCCAGGTCTCGAGCGACACTGCGATCGCGGACTGATCCATCCCGAGCGTTACAATTGCGAACTCATCTACGAGCCGCTTCGCTTGCATCGCGGACAGCGCTCGATCGTGCGCGAAGGTCGGAACATCGACGGCAAAAGGCGGCGCGGCCAGCAACGCCGAAAAGGCTTTTGTCGCATCATCGAGCGCCATTGCGGTACGTTGCGCTCGCCGTTCCGGCGTATGCCTTTTTCGTGCGGGAGGACGAATATCTATGAACTTGCCGCCGCCGATCGTCCGCCGGCCCGACACGTCACGAATGACAAAGCGGTCAGGAACGGCGGCAGAGATCGGCTTTTCGAGTACAAGCTGAACCTCCGCTGTCGTGCCCGGCAGAACGGCTTTATCATCGAGCAACGCGATATGCGCACCGATCTCCGCTGCACCGTGGTGAAGCCGGACCGGGAACCACTGGCTGATCGGTTTCTCTTCTCGCTGCAGAACGCGGAGCACTGCGTCGATGCGATCGGTCGGCGCATGCAGATCCGGATCGAGTACGACATCGCCACGGTGGATCGCATCTTTCGAGATTCCGGGGCCCGCGAGATTGAGTGCGCACCTGTCGCCCGCTCTCCCAATCTCGGACGGCCGGTTCTGCGCGTGTATCGAACGCACACGCGCCGTCAATCCTGATGGACTTAGACAAACATGGTCGCCGATCCCGATCTGTCCCGAAAGTACGGTGCCGGTAACGACAACGCCGATTCCTTGAAGCGTGAAAGCTCGGTCAACGGTAAGGCGAAAACGTCCGTCTGCTGAGCGCTGTCCGATCTCGGCAGCAGCGTCAACAAGGCGTTTGCGAAGCTCGTCGATCCCATCGCCTGTTATGGCTGAAACGGCCACCACATCTGCTGTCTCCAGCGTGGTCCCTGCGGTCAATGCGTTGATGTCGGCCGTGACCTCCAAAAGCCGGTCGGCTGTCGCCAGGTCTTTTTTTGTGATGACGATGATGCCGCGAGTAATCCCCAGGAGATCGATAATCGACAGGTGCTCAAGCGTCTGAGGTTTTATGCCGTCATCGGCGGCAACCGTCAGCATGGCGAAGTCGATGCCGCTGGCCCCGGCCACCATCGTGTGAACGAAGCGTTCGTGCCCCGGAACATCGATGAAGCCGAGCGTCGATCCGCGTGACGTCGGCAGATAGGCAAACCCGAGATCAATTGTGATGCCGCGCGCCTTCTCTTCCTTGAGACGGTCGCCTTCGACACCCGTCAGTGCTTTGACGAGTGCTGTCTTTCCATGGTCGATATGTCCGGCGGTGCCGATGATCATGAGGGCTAAGGGGCTGCTTTGCCCAAAAGGTTCTTTCCTTCAGGCCAAGGTACTGCGATCGAGCAAAGACAAGGCCGAGAGAAATCCGGCTTCATCGGTCAAGCACCTGAAGTCGAGAACGAGGCTGTTATCTTCTATTCTGCCGACAACGGGACGATCGAGGGCGCGCATTGCTGCCGCGAGTTTTTCAAGCGCCTGTCCACCACCGTCCTTGGCTCGGATGCGGACGCCGGCGCTCGGCATCGTCGCAAGAGGCAACGCCCCCGATCCGATTTGGCTTCGGCAATCGCAGACCTCGACGGCAAAGGCCGCTCCAAGATAATCCGATATCCTCGGCAGAATACGTTCGGCCTGAGTTCGGATGTCGGATTGCGTTCGTGCCAAAAGTTTGAGCGTCGGAAGTCGCTCGGCAAGACGCTCGGGGTTTCGATACAACTTCAGGGTGGCCTCGATTGCCGCCAACCGCATCTTGTCGACACGGAGTGCGCGCTTCATCGGATTGCGGTTGATCGTCTGGATCAAACGGCGTTTGCCAACGATGAATCCGGCCTGTGGGCCGCCGAGCAGCTTGTCTCCCGAAAACGTCACAAGGTCGGCGTGTGCAACCGCGTCTCGAACCGTAGGCTCCTTTTCAAGCCCAAAGCCCGTCAGGTCCAAAAGCGTGCCCGATCCGAGATCGTGCATTAAGGGAACGTTCGCTTTGGCCGCGATCGTTGCAAGATCTCCCGCGCTGACTTCAGCTGTAAATCCCATGATGCGGTAGTTGGAGGTATGGACCTTCAAAATGACGCCGGCCTCGGATGTCAGCGCGCTCTTGTAATCGCTCGCGTGCGTGCGATTGGTCGTTCCGACCTCGATCAAGCGAGCGCCGGCGCGCGTCATGATATCCGGCATTCGGAAAGCGCCGCCGATCTCGATCAATTCTCCGCGCGATACGATAGCGTCTCGCCCCGCGGCGAGGGTATTGAGTGCCAACAGAACTGCGGCTGCGTTGTTGTTGACGACAGTCGCGTCCTCCGCGCCGGTAAGCGCGCACAGAAGCGACCTCACGTGATCATCGCGCTCGCCGCGTTTGCCGCTTGCGAGATCGAACTCGAGCGTGACGGCGTTGCGCATGGCCTCTGTTGCAGCCGCGATCGCTTCCTCTGCGAGAATGGCCCGTCCGAGATTGGTGTGAAGGACCGTTCCCGTTAAGTTGAATAAAGTCCGGAGGCTCGATCGGTCTTCATCGCTGAGCTTGCAGAGGGCTTGCTGCGCGAGATGCTCTGGTGCGTGAGCCGATAGGACGCCCGCTTTTAACGCGGTCCGCGCGTCCTGGAGCGCTACCCGTATGGCGTCCACCGTCGCGTTACGGCCAAACCGTTCTACAAGCATTATGGCCGCGTTCGTCTTGAGGACCGCATCGACCGACGGCAAGTCGCGTAGCTCGGGTTCTATTCGACGTTCCAAAACGGCCTCGAAGACAAAATTGCCGGGCGCAGCGCTTCTCTGCGCCGACCGGCAAAAACTGCAGTAGAATACACCCGGCTTCGATTGCCACAAGGCTGGCCCTTCATCTCGATGTAGCCCGCGTCTTGGAGCCGGTCCGGCAGCGTAAAGATGGAACCGAATCCGCCTTTCTTCCGTTTTCCGGAATTAATCTTTAGGAGGGCAGCCAATGACGATGCGCGACGGCGACCCGCGGATTAGAAGCCTGAAGGAATGGCCACATCTGCCTCTGGCCGCAGGGGTGGTGGCTATCCTGGCCCTTTTGGTTCTGGGCTATAACTTCGGTAACGAGCCGAGCCACTCCGAAAAGTACGGGACGGTGACCCAAACCGAAGCGGAGGACGGCGTGACGCCGAGCATGGCGCCGGATGCCGGAATGGAGCCTTCCAGGACGTCGGATACGACATCGCCATCGACGCCTTGAGTGCAGCGCTGGGCAGGACCCTTAACCTTCAAGCCGTAGGCGCACGGCGAGGTCATTCCGTCGTTTCGATATCGGGCTGATTGAGAAAGATCAGAACTGCGAGCGCTGCCATATAGAAGCGGAATGCGGACTCCTGGCCGTTCCAGACCTTCGATTCCCACATTGCGAACCATTCGCCGCCGACGACCATGAACCCGAAGAACCAGATCAGAAAGGCAAGCGTACCGCCTGCGATCGCATAGCCTTTGGCGCGATTGAAATCGACGGCCGGAGCGTTTCGCAAGCGCAGGAGCCTGACGGCGCCCACGACGAAAAGAAGACCAGCAAAACCTTCCGCCGTAATGATCGCCGCGTAGGCCACCTGCCACGCGAGCGGATCAGTGATCGCCCGATACTTGAGGTTATTCTCGGGGAAGGTGGTGTCCATGCTGAGCACATGCTGCACGAACGTATAGTTCGTCCCGTAGTCGAAGATGTTATCGAACGCGACCAGCAAACAGAAGAGTCCGAGGGCAAAACACATAGCCACCTTGGTGAGGCGCGTGATCAGCATCGATTGGCTCCCGACATGCAAATGGCGCAATTTTCCGACGGAATTGACGCGGGCCGCCGGTTTGTGTTGATGAACCGCCGGATTTGGCGCTAGCGAACTTCAACCCTATATATCCGCCGCTAGGGTCGGCAGGGGAAGCCGCGATTCTTTGGGGGAGCCGAGGGACAATGAAAACGATTCTTGCCATTGCGGCGATGCTGACCTTCGCGCTTCCTGCGCATGCCCAGAGCGTGATGCGCCGCCCGGTCGCGACTTCCAATCCGACGATCATTAGAAATCCGCCGAGCATGAACACGTACCGCGGCCCGTCTGTGCCGATGACGTCGTCGGTGACGCCGATGTATCCAAAGCCGATCATGAGGGATTACGATGCTAACTTCGGCAATCCGACGGTCAGAAACCCGAATCTGATTCGTCGACAGGGCTCTGGCGACTGAGGGTGGGCGAGATCCTAGGTTCTTGCGATCAGACGACTGGTCCGGGCAGGGCCTTCTCCGCCTCGGCCTGCATCGCGGCTTCGTTCCGGCGTAAATAAAGAAAAATTGCGACAAGCGCCGCCGCGGCGAGCGCGAAAGTGATCAGTCCGAGCGGTCCTCGCACCGCATGGAGTCCTCGGCCGAGCGAGTAGGCTGCGCCAGCGACCACAGTCGCCCACACGACGGCACCGGCAGCATTGGCCACAAGAAACCGGGGCCACGGCATGCGGTTGGTGCCTGCGAGGAAGGCGGCCAGGAAGCGTAGCACCGCGATGAAACGGCCGATGAAGACGACCTTGCCGCCGTAGCGCATGAAAAGATACTGGCCAAGCTTGATGCGCGCCGGCGTTACGCCGATTTTGGACCCGAAGCGTTGCAGAAATCTGGTGCCGAGCTGGCGGCCGACGACATAGCCCAGGTTATCGCCGATGATGGCGCCGAGCGCTGCGCTCAGGATCACCAACGCCAGACTGCCGTCGTGCGTACCGGCATAGCCCGCCCCAATGATCAGAATGGTTTCCCCTGGAAGCGGAATGCCCATGCTTTCGAGTCCGACGAACAATGCGATCGCCCAATAGCCATAGGCGGCGATGAACGCGTGAAGGTCGTGGTGGGAAAAGAGAGACATGCTGCTCCTTGGCGAAAGCGATGCTGCGCGTGCGACGGATAGTTGGGCGCGCATTCAGCACGCAACCGCAGAAATTTCTGCGCTACCACGATCGCGGTTGCAAAGTAATTTTGATTTCCGGGATCATCGTTAGGGCAAGCGGCTGCCGAACGTCGGGGACGCGGCGAGCCGTCAAAGGAGGATGTCCTCAGGCCGAAATGGGCGACCCGCTGTCCTTCCCGCGCAATCGGGATATCCGCACCTTCAGCCTTTCGAGCAGCAGGTACATAACCGGCGTCGTGTAGAGCGTCAGCACTTGCGACACGACGAGGCCGCCGATGATTGTGATGCCGAGCGGTCGGCGGATTTCGGACCCCGGACCGATAGCGACGGCCAGTGGGACCGCGCCAAGCAGAGCGGCGAGCGTCGTCATCAGGATCGGCCGGAAGCGCTGCAGGCAGGCTTCATAGATCGACTCTTGCGGCGAAAGTCCACGCTCTCGCTCCGCATTGAGCGCGAAGTCGACGAGCATGATCCCGTTTTTCTTGACGATGCCGATGAGCAGGATAACTCCGATCAACGCAATCACCGAAAGATCCATGTTGGCAGTCTGGAGCGCGAGCAGGGCGCCAAGCCCTGCAGAGGGCAGTGTCGAGATGATGGTCAGCGGATGCGCAAGGCTTTCATAAAGCACGCCGAGCACGATGTAGATCGCAACAAGCGCGGCAACGATCAGCAGCGTCTGCATGCGGGCCTGCTCTGCGAAGGCTTTGGCGTCACCCGCAGGCTCGCCCCGGATCGACTCGGGCATATGCAATTCGCCCAGAGCCTTCTCGATGCCACGGAGACTCGTGTCCATGCTGACGCCGGGCCGCAAGCTGTAGTTGATCGTAACGGATGGGAATGGACCCTGGTGATTGATAACGAGCGGCGCGGTATCCCGTTCAAGCTTCACGAGACTTGAAAGCGGAACGAGTGCGCCGTGTGCACTTGGCACGTAAATGCGGTCGAGGTCACGCGGATCGCGCTGAAGTTTCGGGTCGACCTCGATGATTACTTTGTATTGGTTGCGGTCGCCGTAGATCGTCGAAAACTGGCGTTGCGAAAAGGCATTTTCGAGCGCCGTATCGATAGCGGCAATCGATACATTGAGCTTGGAGGCCGTATCGCGGTCGATGATAGCGTTGAGTTGAAGGCCGCCTTGTTCCCGGTCAGAGCTGACGTCGACCACGCCCGGCACAGTGCGCACGGCCGCGACGGCTTTGGCGACCCAATCGTAAAGCTTATCGTCATAGGACCAGAGCGTGTACTGATAGTCGGCCTTGCCTTGGCGCGCGCCCGTGCGGATATCGCGCGACGGCATCAGGCGCGTCGCCAGTCCGACAATCTTGCCGAGCGGCTTACGGAGCCGGTCGATCACCTCCGCCGTCGAGACATTGTCGCGCTCGGCGAGAGGCTTGAGGCCGATGTACATGCGGCCCTGATTGAGCGTCGGGTTGAATCCACTGCTGCCCATCGACGAGCCGACGCTCTCGACCGCCGGATCGGCGAGCACGATTTTCAACGCACGATCCTGGAGATTCTTCATGTTCTCGAAGGACGTATCGGTGTTTGCTTCCGTCGCGCCAATGATGAGGCCCGTATCGTCGTCCGGCAGATAGCCCTTGGGCAGGACTTGATAGAGATGGACCGTAAGCACGATGGTCGCCACGAATACAGCCAACATGATCGCCTGATGGCGAAGCGCAATCCTGAGCGTGAAAGCGTAGGCGCGCACGATCAGCCCTAGCGCGCCTTCGAACAGCCGGTCAGCCAGATATTTGCGGTGTTCCGCGCCACTCCTGATGAAGTGCGCGCAGATCATCGGCGTGACCGTCAGTGACACGATCGCCGAGATGATGATCGAGAACGTCAGCGTCATCGCGAATTCATGCAGCAGCCGCCCGGCGATGCCCGTCATGAAGAGCACCGGAATGAATGCCGCAATCAGCGACACCGAAATCGAAATCACCGTGAAACCGATTTGGCGCGCGCCTTCTAGCGCCGCCCGCATCGGTTTCATGCCGCGTTCCATGTTGCGATAGACGTTCTCGATCATGACGATGGCATCGTCGACGACAAAGCCGACTGCGACCGCGAACGCCATCAGCGTCAGATTGTTGATCGAATATCCTGCTGCCCACATCGCCGCGCATGTTCCGGCGAGTGACAGGGGAACGGTTATGCCGGCGGCAATCGTCGGCGTCGAACGCCTGAGAAATATGAAGACGACCGACATCACGAGCAGGATCGTTATTCCGAGCGTCAGCTGCATATCGTGCACGGACGCGCGAATAGTGCCAGTGCGATCCGTCAAGACCGAAATATTGATACCCGCCGGAATCCACTCTTTGAGTTGAGGCAACAGAGTCTTGACGCGGTCGACCGTGTCGATGACGTTGGCTTCCGGCGTCTTCGTAATGATCAAGAGAACGGCGGGCTTGTTATTGAATTCCGCAGAAGACAGACGGTTACGCGTGGCAAGTACCACCTTGGCCACATCGCCGACGCGCACGACGTCGCCGTTCGGCTTGTTCTTGATGACGATGTTTTTATATTCGTCCGGATCGGTGATCTGCGGATTGCTGGAGAGGATGATGCTTTGCGTGCCCCCATCGATCGAGCCGATGGGAGAAAGATCATTCGCCGCCTCGACGGCCTGGCGGACTTGCTCGAAGCTGACGCCCATCGCGGCTGTCAGCGCCGGATCGACCTGAATGCGGGTCGCCGGCTGATCGGCGCCGCTGACCGTAACGTCCGCCACCCCGTCGACCTGTGAAATGCGCTGACCGATGATCGTATCGGCGGTGTCGTAGATGTCACTCGTCGGCATCGTGTCTGACGTCAGCGCCAGGATCAGGATCGGCGCGCCCGACGGATTGTATTTCCGGAACGTCGGGACTTGCGGCAGATCGCCGGGAAGATCGGCCGTCGCAGCGTTCAGCGCCGCCTGCACGTCGCGGCCAGCGCCGTCCGCGCTGCGGGACAGCTCGAACTGCATCGTAATGGCGGTCGTGCCAAGCGAATTTGTCGACGTCATTTCGGTGACGCCCGCAATTTCGCCGAGTCTGCGCTCAAGCGGTGCCGCAACGCTCGCCGCCATCGTCGCAGGGTCGGCGCCCGGTCGCGTGACGTTGACCCGGATCGTCGGAAATTCCATCGTCGGCATGCTGGCGACGGGCAAAAAGATGTACGCCATGGCGCCCGCGAGGAAGACACCGACAGCGAGAAGTGCTGTCCCGATCGGCCGTTCGATAAAGATGCGCGAGACGTTCATGGCGTTACTCGGCCGCTTCTTCGAAGTTGCGGCGCGGCTCCTGCTCGGTATCGGCGTCCTCCTCCGCGGGAGCAGTCGGCTGTGCTTCTGCGATGGGTTTTCCGGCCAGGCGCGCACGGAGCCGTTCCATCGTCAGATAGATGACGGGAGTCGTATAGAGAGTGAGAAGCTGGCTCAGCAGAAGCCCGCCGACGATCGTGATGCCGAGCGGATTCCTGAGCTCTGAGCCCGTTCCGCCTTCGACGGCCAGAGGCAGCGCGCCGAGCAGCGCGGCAAGCGTCGTCATCATAATGGGACGAAAACGTAGAAGAGCCGCCTCCATGATCGAAGCTTCAGGCGACAGACCGCGTGTGCGTTCCGCATCGAGAGCGAAGTCGATCATCATGATCGCGTTCTTCTTGACGATGCCCATCAAAAGAATAATGCCGATCAGCGCAACGAACGACAGGTCGTTTCCGGTCAGTTCGAGCGCCAGCGCCGCACCGATGCCTGCCGACGGCAGCGTCGTCAGAATCGTGAACGGATGGATCAGGCTTTCATAGAGAACGCCGAGCACGATATAGATCGTGACGATCGCAGCAAGAATGAGCCAAGGCTGGCCCTGTAAGGATTTCGAGAATTCGGCTGCGTCACCGTAGAACGTGCCGTTGACGGTTGCGGGAAGATTGATCTCCTTCTTCGCCTTATCGATAGCGTGCAGGGCATCGCTGAGGGAAGCGTTTGGCCCGAGGTTGAAGCTGATCGTCGTCGCGGGGAACTGATCCTGGTGACTGATGGCGAGCGGCGCAGTTTCATACGTCACCGACGCGACCGAGGTCAGCATGACCTGCGTCCCCGTCGTGCTCGACGGCACATAAAGTCGATTGAGGCGCGACGGATCGCTGCGATATTCGGGTGCCGCCTCGAGCACCACGCGATACTGGTTCGCCTGCTCGTAGATGGTCGAGACCTGGCGCTGTCCGAACGCATTGCTCAACGCATCGTTGATGGCCGCCATCGTAACGCCGAGCCGGCCGGCGAGAACTCGGTCAACCGTGATCTTTGCAACCAGGCCGCCGTCAACCTCTTCCGATGACACGTCGCGCAAATACGGTGAAGCATTGAGCACCTCGGCGAGCCGCTTCGACCATTCGGAGACCTCCGCCACATCTGTGCTGACGAGTGTGTACTGGTAGCGGGCGCGGCTGCTCTGTGTGGAAATCTGCACATCCTGGACGGGTTGGAAGTGGACGATCGTGCCGACAGCCGGATGGACCTCATGCTTGAGGCGCTGAATTACCTGCGCGACATTGGATTGCCGCTCGTCGCGCGGCTTCAGAAGGATTTTGAGGTTGCCGACATTCTGCGTCGCGTTGAGTTGTCCGATGCCGACGATCGAAGCAACGCCGGATACGTCCGGATCTCGAGCGACGATTTTTGCAACGTCGTTTTGCAGACGCGTCATTTCCGAGAATGAGATTTGCGGCCCGCCCTCGACAACGGCGGTGATCGCACCGGTGTCTTGATCCGGGAGGAATCCCTTCGGCATAATGACGTAGAGCCAGACCGTAATGACGACGGTCAGCAACGCAACGAACAGCGTTGCCGTCTGATGGCGCAACACGAATTCCAGCGTGTGCTTGTAGCCTTCGATCACGCGATCCATGAAACGGGCGAAGAGGCGGCCGACTCGGGTGCCGCCTTCCTCATGCCCGCCGCTCTTGAGGAGGCGCGCGCACATCATCGGCGTCAGCGTCAGGGATACGACGGCCGAAACGACAACCGCGATCGTGAGCGTCAGCGCAAACTCGCGGAACATGCGTCCGACGAGTCCCGTCATGAACAGCAGCGGAATGAAGACGGCAATCAGTGACAGTGTCAGAGATATGACCGTGAAGCCGATTTCACGCGCGCCCTCGAGAGCCGCCTTCATCGGCTTCTCGCCTTTTTCGAGGTGACGCACGACGTTCTCGATCATCACGATGGCATCGTCGACGACGAAGCCCGTGCCGATTGTCAAGGCCATGAGCGACAGGTTGTCGACGCTGAAACCGCAGAAATACATGACGCCGAACGTGGCGACGAGCGATACGGGAAGCGCGACACCGGCAATGATCGTCGCCCGGATTGAGCGCAGGAACAGTAGCACGACCATCACGACGAGGCCGACGCTCAAGACGAGCGTGAACTGTACGTCGTGGACGGACGCGCGGATCGTGCCGGTGCGGTCGCTGACGATCTGAAGGTTGACGCCGGCGGGCATGCTGCGCTGGACGCGCGGCAGCTCGTTCTTGATGCGGGAAACAGTGTCGATGACGTTGGCGCCCGGCTGCCTCTGGATATCGACGATGACGGCTGGCTTGCCCTGATACCAGCCACCGACGCGCGTATTCTCCAGGCCGTCGCTGACCCTTGCGACGTCCTTCACGCGTACCGGTGCATCATTGCGATAGGCAACGATGACGTCGTCATAGGACTTGGCATCCACGATCTGATCGTTTGCAGCGATCGTGAAGGACTGCTTGTCACCGTCGAGCGAGCCTTTCGGCCCGGCAACGTTGGCGGCGCTGATCGCGGCGCTGAGATCAGCCATGCTGAGGCCATAGCTCGCCAGCCGCCTGACGTCCGCCTCGACGCGCACAGCCGGCTTGATGCCGCCTTCAATCGAGACATGGCCGACGCCGGAAACCGAGCTTAGGCGCTGCGCCAGCAATGTGTCGGCGAGATCGGAGAGCGACCTGAGCGACAGCGTATTGGATGTCAGCGCAAGCGTGACGATCGGCGTATCGGCCGGGTTCACCTTTGAGTAGACGGGCGGATAGGGAAGGTTCTTCGGCAGCGTCGAGCCGGCCGCGTTGATGGCAGCCTGCACGTCCTGCGCAGCCGCGTCGATGTCGCGATCGAGATTGAACTGCAGCGTGATGCGGCTCAGGCCGAACGAGCTCGTCGACGACATCGTCGCCAGCGATTGGATCTGGCCGAACTGACGTTCGAGCGACGCAGTGACGAGGGTCGACATCGTCTCGGGGCTCGCGCCCGGAAGTTCGGTCGTCACCTCGACTGTCGGAAAATCGACCTGCGGCAGCGACGAGATCGGCAGCGAGAGATAGCCGAGAATACCGCCGAGGATTGTTGCCAACGCCAACAGCGATGTCGCGATGGGCCGCTCGATAAAGGGCCGCGAAACGCTCATGGCGATGTGCCGCTATCCTTGTTGGATTTGTGATGCCGCCTGTCGTGTTGCTGCGCACCGGTTGTTTTCATGTTGTCAGCCGTCTGCGCCGGGTCGCTGGTCGAGCCCGTGACGAAGGGTACGACGGCGGCGGAGGCAGAAGACTGCAGGCCCTCGTTGGCGACATGCGCAGCTTTTCCACCCTGGCGATGCTGCGGCTTCGCGGCTCCATCCGTGTCGGCGGGTGGCGTCTTGCCATCGCTGACAGAGACGCTGGTCCCGTCCTTGAGGCGGCCGAAGCCGCTGACCACAAGCGTATCGCCGGGCTGGACGCCCTCCGCGACCACCGCCTGCTTTTCATCCTGGCGTGTAATCTTGACCGGTTTCATCGAGACGGTCTTGTCGGCCTGGACGACATAGACATAGTCGCCGTCGGGTCCGCGCTGGATCGCTTCGGACGGCGCCACGACAACATTCTTGAGCGTATCGACAAGCACACGAATGTTGACGAACTGACCCGGCCAAAGCTGCCGCTTTTCATTCGGGAAGTTCGCCTTGAGGCGGATCGTGCCGGTCTGCTGGTCGACTTGGTTGTCGATCACCTCGAGCACGCCTGAATCGAGTTCGGTCTGGCTATCTGTTGACAGTGCCTGCGCCGTGAGCTTGCCCGATGCATCGGCCTTGGTCAGCGCCGGTAGGTTCTGTTGGGGCAATGTGAAGACGGCAGAGATCGGTTGAATCTGTGTGATGACGACAATGCCGCCCGCATCACCGGCATGAACGAGGTTGCCCTGGTCGACGATACGGATGCCGGTACGCCCGTCGAACGGCGCCACGATCGTCGTATAGCCAAGGATCGCCTTGGCGTTCTCTATGGCAGCACCATCGGATTTGATTTGCGCCTCTTGCTGCTGCGCCAGGGCCTTCTGCGTGTCGATCTGCTGTTGCGAGATGGCAAGCGTGCCGACTTTCTGATAGCGCTCCAGATCGCGCTTCGTATTGGCGAGCAGCGCTTCATCGAGCGCTTTCTTCGCCAGCGCTTGGTCAAGCTGGGCTTGATAGGTGACTGGGTCGATCTTCGCGAGCACGTCGCCTCGCTTGACGTCCTGGCCTTCCTTGAAGTTGACGCTGAGCAGGATGCCGTCGACCTGCGCCCGGACCGTCGCCATGTTGAGCGCCCTCACCGAGCCGACGCCCTCGAGATAGATGGGCACATCTGCGGTCTCGGCTTTCTTGGCGATGACGGCGACGGACCCTCCGCCTTTGCCATCCCCGCCAAAGCGCGGTTTGGCGGTGCCGCCGGGCGCGCCGTTCTGCATCACGTAATAGACGCCGCCGCCGATGGCGCCGATCACAAGAAGCGTAAAGATGGACCGCAATATTCTCATTAAAGTTCGTTTCCAGATTGACCGGCAGGCCGGTACGAGACGCCCTCGTGGCCTGCCAGGGCGAGAAGCAAATGAACGCGCGACCCGGGACCCTGGACCAGAAAACGCGGTATCAGTGTAAATCCGTTGCGCAACCGGTGAGGGACGCCTTTGCTTCGTCCATCTTTCCACAGAAACCGGGGCGCTTTTGTCGGGGAATATAGCCCGAATTCGTTTGCTAAACGGCAAACAGAAGGCGCCCTATTGGTGATGCAACTTTTTGTTGCATCGGACCCGGAACGCCGCTTGTCAAAGACAACGTGCGGAAAGCGAATTTCCGTCGCCCGCTAAGTATCTGAACTTCGGACAGCAATCGCTGGCTGAACCGGGCCAAATGTCGTCATTGAAGCGCCGCGCCTCAAATCATTAATCGGCGCACGCTACAATGCTCATCCCGCCTATTTTTCGAGGCCAGATGCTTCCAATGCTTAGCGTAGTGCATGCCGTTCAGTGGGCAGGATTGACCCGTGCGCATCGCGACCAATTGGCGAGCCTTGCCCGCGCCACGCCCGCCGCGATGGCCGGTTATGCGGTGAATGTCGCGATTGCGGTTTTAGCCTTTCACGGCCTGATACCTGGCGTCGAGCTTACCGTCTGGGCCGCAGCATCATTTGCCATATGTTGGACCGTTGGCATCCGTTCCATCCGCCGCAGCAAGCTGAAGCGACAATCTCCGGCGACCGAACTCGGGTCGCCTCTGCGCGATGCCAAAAAAGCCTGGCTGTTTGGCCTGCTCCTCGGCTTGCCCTGGGCGATCCTGGCGACGCGTTGGGTCGGGATACTCAACGGCGATAGCGAATTGATCGTGGTTGCGCTTGCCATCGGCATGGCGGCGAGCGGCGGCATCCTGCTTGCGCCCATACCGGCTGTCGCGGCGATCTATGTGACGACCGTTCTTTTGCCGTTGGCGTTGAAGTGCTTTTTTGTGCTCGGCCATCAATACGTGGATCTTGGCGCGCTCACCTTGAGCTTTCTACTGTTCCTCTACGGCCTCATTGCAACCACGGGCCGCCTGTTTCTGGAACGCCTCACGGTCGTTACGCAATTGAAGGACACAGTCGCAGCTCTGAGCGAGGCGCATGAAGAAACCGAACGGGTCGCGATGACGGACGGCTTGACCGGTATCGCCAATCGCCGCGCCTTCATGGATCGACTGAATGGATTGAACAGCCGCTCGTCGGCCTCAACCAGCTATAGCGTTTTCTACATCGACCTCGATCGCTTCAAATCCGTCAACGATGCGCTCGGCCATGGGATCGGCGATGCACTTTTGAAGATGGTGGTGGCTCGCATTGGAAACTCGGTGCGTCACGGCGATCTCATTGCACGTCTCGGCGGCGACGAGTTCGCAATTATCGCGCAGGGCATTTGTGATCGCGCGCCCGCCAGCGCGCTCGCCGAACGCCTCGTGCTATCGCTTTCCGAACCCTATGATCTCGAAGGCCAGAAGGTACAAATCGGCGCGTCCGTCGGTGTTGCGCTGGCGTCCGAAAGTCGTATCGGCGGCGAATTGCTGCTGAAGCAGGCCGATCTTGCCATGTATGCCGCGAAAAGCGCGGGTCGTGGCATGTACTGTATCTTCGAAGCCGATATGCAGCGATCGGCCGAAGAGCACCGCGTTCTCGAGCTTGGTCTGAGGGCCGCCCTCGTGAACGACGGCTTCGAGCTTTACTACCAGCCGATCCGCAATCTCGAAACGAACATGATTGCTGGTTTCGAGTGCCAGGTCCGCTGGCGGCATCCTCTCCGTGGCTTGCTCACGCCGGCCCAATTCCTTGCAACCGCCGTCGACATTGGTATTGCGGAGGACATCGGCCACTGGGTCATCACCGAAGCTTGCCGGCAAGCCGTCCGGTGGCCGTCGGATGTCCCCGTCAGCATCAATATATCATTGCTCCAGATCGGAGCTGGCGACATTGCAGCATCGGTCGAGAAAGCGCTCAAGGCGACCGGTCTTCCGGCACGACGGCTTGAACTCGAAATCGTGGTGACTGAATCGAATCTGATGCAGACCGATCCCGAGACCACCGACGCGCTCCGACGCCTGAAAGATGCCGGGGTGTCGATTGCGCTCGATGACTTCGGAACCGGCTACTCGTCTTTGAGCTACCTCGTCAAATTCCCGTTCAACCGCATCAAAATCGACAGGCTGTTCGTGAGCCAGCTCGGCCGCTCCGCGCAAAGCGAGCTGATCGTGCGCTCGATCGCGCAACTCGCTCACAAGCTCGATTGCGGCGTCGTGGCCGAAGGGATCGAAACGGACGAGCAACGTCAGCGCGTACGTGCCCTGGACGTATCGTATGGACAGGGAATGCTTCTCGGCGCCCCGCTATCCGCGGATGCTGCGGCAAGTCTGCTCAGCAATGAAGCGCCCGCGCCCACGCTCGCACGAAGTGCTTGAAGCGATCAGTCGTTCAGGCCGCGCCTTTCGGAACGAACTTCAGCGCCACGCCATTCATGCAATAGCGCAACCCGGTCGGCTTCGGGCCATCGTTGAACACGTGGCCAAGGTGGCCGCCACAGCGTCGGCAATGCACTTCCGTGCGCTCCATGAGGTAACTGTTGTCCCGCGAGGTTGCGACGGCGTTATCCAACGGCTTCCAGAAGCTCGGCCAGCCCGTGCCGCTGTGAAATTTCGTATCGGATGAATAAAGCGCCAACGCGCAGCCAGCGCAGAGATAGGTGCCGGCCGCGTCGTTCGCATTGAGTGGTGACGAACCTGGACGCTCCGTTCCGTGCTCGCGAAGAACCTGGAACTGCTCGGGAGTGAGAATCTTCTTCCACTCCGCATCGGTCTTGGTTACTTCGAACGTATCCGGCGTGTTGTCGGCACGGCTCGGCCTGATGAAACTAGTTGCGCCTTTCAGTCCGACGAAGCCGCCGGCGAGTGCCAAACCCAATTTCGAGAGATCACGGCGGGAGTACATGGCATTTCCCCTTGGTCATTTTATTGCGCAGCAGCGCTTGGACGCCGCCAGCGAAAGGAGTACGTCGCCGAAGCGCACTCCGTTTCAGCCCCGCCGACCGCAATTCATGACAGATCGGCAATCTCGAGCCGCCGTTCGACGGCGATCTCTGTTGGGCTCAGTTTGCAACTATAGCATAGCATCTCGACGCCGGCAGCGGACGCGGCTTGAAACGCTGTCGCATAGGCGGGGTCGAGATCGCTGGCGAGCTTGAAGGTTTTTGCGTCGCCCCGCTGCACGAGAAAAATCATCACTGCGCGATGGCCTTGCGCGACCATGGCCGAGAGCTCCCGCAGGTGCTTGGCGCCCCTTTCCGTTTTGCAGTCGGGAAATTCGGCAAGCCCGGCATTCCTCATCAAATGCACGTTCTTGACTTCGACATAGCAGGGGCGTGGATCGCGCCCGCCTGACAGCAGAAGATCGATGCGGCTGTTCTCGCCGTACTTCACTTCGCGACGCAGCGAGTCATAGCCGGTAAGCTCGGCGATCGTGCCTGCTCCGATCGCTTCCGCAACGAGCGCGTTCGGCTTCCCGGTGTTGATTCCGACAAGGTGCGGACCGGTGCCTAAGTCGTGTTCGATCATCTCCCAAGTGTGGCGGTACTTGCGCGTCGGGCTATCGCTTTGCGAAAGCCAGACCGTCGACCCTGGCGTCGTGAGGCCAAGCATCGACCCCGTATTGGGGCATGTCGCGGTTACAGTCACGCCGCCCGAGATCAGGACGTCTGCGAGAAAGCGCTTATAGCGCTGGATGAGCTTACCGGGGATGAGGGGCGTTTCGAATTTCATGGAACCGCATATCGGCCGAATGCCGCGCAAGGGCAAGTATTTCGAAGGAGGAGGGCCGGTGATATGACGACAACGGGACTATGTCGAACAGGAGCGGGCGTTGAGCGGCGAGCGCGTAGTAACGGCGGCGGTGTTGATTATCGGCGATGAAATTCTATCCGGTCGTACCAAGGATAAAAACAGCGGCGCAATAGCCGAGCACCTCACGAACATCGGTATTGGGCTCAAAGAGGTCCGCGTCGTGCTCGACGACGAGGCCGAGATTTGTGCTGCCGTCAACGCGCTGCGCCGCCGCTACGATTATCTCTTCACGACCGGGGGGATCGGTCCGACGCATGACGACATCACAGCCGACAGCGTAGCAAAAGCCTTTGGCGTTCCGATCGACGTCGACCCGCGTGCGGAAAAGTTGCTCGCCGAGCATTACGCGCGGCGTGGACTCGTCTTGACGCCCGCGCGGCTCAGGATGGCGAGAATTCCAGCGGGCGCGGCGTTGATCGTCAACGCAATTTCCGCGGCGCCGGGCTTTCGCATCGCCAATGTCTTCGTAATGGCGGGCGTTCCGGAGATCATGCGGTCGATGCTGGAAGCGATAACGCCGGATCTCGAAACTGGCGACAAGGTGCTGTCCGTGACGATCGCCGTTGATCGCCCTGAGAGCGAGATTGCCGACGTCTTCTCGGCGCATCAGCAACGCTACCGCGATGTGGCGATGGGGAGCTATCCGCACCTGCGCGACGGCAAGCCCGCCGCCGATCTGGTGCTGCGATCAGCCAATGCCTGTCGCCTCACCGAAGCTGCCGAGACGTTGAAAACGGCGCTGGGTCTCTGAAAGCCGCTTGAACCGAACCTCAGTTTAGCGCCAGGCGATCTCGATCGTCGGGTTCGATTCTGAGACGCGTCGCACGCTCCGGCTCTGCTTCGACGAACAACTCATACTGGCTGTCGAGCGCATCGAGGAAAGCCGCGGCCATGTCGAGCAGCGGTCCAAGTGCGATCCGCTTTGCGATGAGGAAGCTATCGTCGATCGTCAGATCGGCGGCGGCGCGCACGTCTGCTGCATCAGGCGCAATGAGCCCGCGGCTTCGGACGTAGGATATGATATCGTCGCCGGTCTCGAAATCCTCGCCCCGCGCATCGCCACACTCCGACACGGCATCAAGCAGGACAGCCGTTCCGGACGCAAAGAGGTTGCCGACCGCGCGGAAGCGGTCGTCGACTTCCGCGAGCGACAGTGCGTGCGTCCGCGCCTTCAGCACGCGCGCGATCAGCATCAGTTCGAGGCCGCGGACGTCTTCTGTGATCCGCCGTTGGCGCGTCGCGAATTCGGAGGGTTCGCCCGGATCTTCCGCAAGCGAGCGCCAGTCATGGCCACGGGCCACGAGGTCTTCACCGGCAGCGAGAGCCCCATCGAGGTGGTCCGCGAGGAGGTAGACAGACAATGGTGCCCGCGCGGCATATCTAGACATGGCCAACTCCCCGATCCCCCAAACTTCAGCAGGCGGAAAGTGAACTGATTCGTGCGTCACGAACCAGCGGCTTGGCCGGCGGCCGTGAGTGTATGTGGAGGGATGAGGATAAGGTGTGGACGCTGTCGCGACGGCGCCGAAAGCATGGCCGCGTTTCAACGCCCCGTCGTCAGCTTATGGTCGCGTTTCACCCAATCGCAGCGCTCCTGCTTCGCCGCCAATTTGCAGCCGCGATTGGACAGAACGTCATCCACCATCGTGCCGTAGCCTTCGTTTCGGAGCGCTGCCGTGGCAATTATCGGGAAGGGGAAGAAAGCGATGACGGAGTCAAATCGCTAAGTTCGGAGGCGCGAATAAGCCGGATGGCCATTAGTTGCTCAACGCGCTGCAAAAGAAGCAAATCTTCGGAGCATTTGAATTTATCTTCTTTCTCTTTTTGAACGTCACACACTAGCCTCTTGCACTGCAGCACGCGACGGCTGCGTTAGCCTGGGGATTGAAAATGAAATTCGGATTTTCGCTGCTGCTTGCGACCGTGGTCACGGGCGCCGCTTTCGCGCACACAGCCGCGCGCGCGACCACCTTGCCCGCAAAGCCGGGCATCGAGAGCGCCGTGGCGCGCACGACGTTTTCTGTCGACCATAAGAAGGAAAAACATGCGCGTGCCGTGCGCAGACACGGACACCCGCACAAGCACGCGCAATTGAAAAAGCCATCGAAGAAACACTAGCCGGACTTGAGCTTGGGCGGGGGCACGGCTCAGGCTCGCGATCCTGCTATCCGCCGAGGGCTTTCCGTTTCGCGTCGGAGCGTCCTCGGCGGAGGTTTTTGCGAAAACTCGGCTAGCTTCGCCAATCCTGGACTTCGGACGTCAAATCGCGCCAATCCGGATTGGCAGCTTCAATCAATGCGATTTTCGCGGAGCGCAGAAGCTTCTTCAATTTCTTCTCTCGCGCGATGGCCTCGGGCATCGTGTCGAAATGTTCGTAATGCACGAGCATATGCACGCCGTATCGCTGCGTGAAGCCGTCCGCCAAATCCTGCTGATGAATTGAAACCCGCGACGCCAGATCGCCCGTAACGCCAATGTAAAGCGTGCCATTCCGCTTGCTCGCGAGAATATAAACCGCCGGTCTTATGACTCGCATCTACGCCCCTTCGTCATCCTCGCGCGAGTGAGCATCGCGAACGAAGCGCGGGGATCCAGCGCAAGACTCGCCGAAGGCACAAAAACAAACAAGGCGCTTCGATGGAAGCGCCTTGTCGAATTCGGTCGGCTACGCCGAGTCTCACGCTGGATCCCCGAACGCGATCGCTGCGCTCACGCGTTCGAGGATGACGACAACATTTCAGCTTTTCGAAAGCTTCGCAATTTCGTCGCTAATTTTCTTGAGAGGATCGATTAGCTCGCCAGAGTCCTGCGAGGTTCGGAGATATGGCCGGAGGTCCACTTCATGTGATGTCTGAGTTGATTTATTTCCATAATAAAAGCGGGCAGCTATTGTAAACTCGTAAGGGGTAAGGACTTTCCCGTCAATTTCCTTATTGAGTTCAAATCCCTGGGCTAAAAAAACAAATATCTCTTCCCCAGGCGAGAGTGAGGGAATCTCTTTTTTGAAGAGATCGAAATTTCTCAGGTTATTTTCGTCGCCTCGATGAGCAAATTGATAGAAATCCCTGTCGAGCGTCAGCTTGACCCGCTTTGCAGACGACGGTCCAGTGTTGCGAACTTTCAAACATACAACCGAATGTTGGCGAATAACAATTGAGATCGTAATTATCGGCCAGATGAAGGCGTCGTATTGCGCCTTCATCTGTTCGACCATTTCACGATTTCGCCGAAGAATTTGGTAAGTTAAGAAACAGTATATTCCGGTAATGACTACAAGGGACAGGGTCAGCCAATTCGTAGCGGTCTGATTAGAAAAATCGACGTACGGCATCGTTGACCCCAAATTCCCTCAACTGCACCCGCTCGTGCTTCCGCACGTGTCGCACTTCAGGCAGGTGCCGTTGCGGACCATTGTGATGTTGTAGCACTCGGTGCAGGCGAC
>DASZVX010000118.1:0-35455 GCA_035547255.1 Hyphomicrobium sp. | reverse complement strand
CGTTATCTCGAGGTGGAGCGATGAGCAGATCCGAAACACCGACTTTCAATCCTCGTTCCGACGTTCCGCCTGGGACGCTCGCGTGGATCGGCGTTACGCCGCGCCAGCTCGCGGGCTTCCTGTCGATGGTGTTCGGCATGTTCATGGCGATCCTCGACATTCAAATCGTGTCGGCGTCGCTGTCGGAAATCCAGGCTGGGCTTTCTGCCAGCTCGGATGAAATTCCGTGGGTGCAGACGGCCTATCTCGTCGCCGAAGTCGTGATGATCCCGCTCTCGGGATTTTTAGCCCGTGCGCTCTCGACGCGCGTTCTTTTTCTTTCCGCTGCAATCGGGTTCACCGCCGCCAGCGCGCTCTGTGCGACGGCGACGTCGATCGACCAGATGATCGTCTATCGGGCGCTGCAGGGCTTCATCGGCGGCGGCATGATCCCGAGCGTGTTCGCGGTCGCGTTCTCGCTCTTTCCGCCGTCGAAGCGCAACATCGTATCTCCGATCATTGGCCTCGTCGCGACGCTGGCGCCGACGATCGGCCCGACGGTCGGCGGCTATCTGAGCGATGCCTATTCCTGGCACTGGCTGTTCCTCGTCAACGTCGTGCCCGGCATCCTCGTCGCCATCGCCGTGTACTTCCTCGTCGATTTCGACAAACCCGATCATTCGCTTTTCGGTCGCTTCGATTTCGCAGGCCTCGCCGGCATGGCCGTCATGCTCGGCTCGCTCGAATACGTGCTTGAAGAAGGCCCGCGCTACGATTGGTTCGACGATCAGACCATCGCGACGTTCGCCGTTTTCACCGTCTTGGGCGCGCTTCTTTTCTTCTGGCGTGCGGCGACGGCGAAAGAACCGATCGTCGAGCTTCGGGCGTTCGGTGACCGCAACTTCGCGTTTGGTTCGGCCTTCAGCTTCACGATGGGCATCGGGCTTTACGGCCTGACTTACCTCTATCCGGTCTATCTCGCGCAAGTGCGTGGCTACGATGCGTTGATGATCGGCGAGACGATGTTCGTGACGGGCGTCGCGATGTTCCTGACGGCGCCGATCAGCGGACGCCTGGCCAGTATTCTCGACCCGCGCGTGATGATGCTGATCGGCTTTTCGGGCTTTGCAGTCGGAACCTATTTGACGACCAACATCACGTCCGATTGGGATTTCTGGGAACTCTTCATTCCGCAAATCCTGCGCGGCTCATCGCTCATGCTGTGCATGGTGCCGATCAACAATCTGTCGCTTGGAACATTGCCGCCTGAGCAGCTCAAGAATGCTTCGGGCTTGTTCAACCTGACGCGAAATCTCGGCGGCGCGGTCGGACTCGCGATGATCAATACGATCCTCAACAAGCGCCTCGACTTGCATCTCGAACGCCTGCACGAGAGCGTATCTTGGGGACGCGCGGTCGCGGAAGATCAGCTTCACAGCATGCAACAATCCATGACGCAGGTTCTGCCCGATGGCGACATGTCGGCGCTGAAGCAGCTCGCGATGCTCGTTCGCACGCAAGCCAACGTGCTGTCGTTCGCCGACGTGTTCCTCGTGCTGACGCTGCTCTTTGCGAGTGCGGGCATCTTCACGTTGATGATGCACAAACCTTCGACCATCCCTGCCGGCGCTGGAGGACATTAGGCGCTAAACAGTTCCCTCTCCCGCTTCCTGCACCCAAGCGGGAGAGACCTAGAGTGAGGAGCGCCGTGTTTCCCCCGTCGCGGCGCCCCTCACCTTATCTCTCAATGCTCTAGTGACATGCGCTGCTGACATTCGCGACGCGCGCGTTAACGGGAATTTGACTCTGGAAGAGCGCCGATTGCGGGCCGCGCGTGTTGTTCTGCTTGCACTCGGCAACGATCTGACGCATTGCAACATCGCACGCCTGACATCCAGATACCTCAAGCTCCATCGTCTACGCCTTTCCCCCCAAACTGGCAGACCGACGAACATGGCGAAGCAAAAACCCAATCATGAAAAACTCAATCGTGAGAAGAACGTGCTCGTGCTGCAAGGCGGCGGAGCACTCGGCGCCTATCAAGCCGGCGCCTACGAAACCCTTTCCGCCGCTGGCATAGAACCCGACTGGGTGGCGGGCATTTCGATCGGCGCCATCAACGCCGCCATCATCGCTGGCAATCTGCCGGAGAACCGCGCTCCGCGCCTGCGCAAGTTCTGGGATCTGGTATCAAGCCGCCTGACGCTGCCGCCGCTGGCGACCGACGACAATTCGCGCAAGCTCTTCAACGAAACAAGCGCCGCGCTCGTCGCCTCGACCGGTGCACCAGGATTTTTCACGCCGCGCTATCCGCCGCCGGTCTTCAATCCTCCCGGCACGATGGATGCGATCAGTGTCTACGACACGTATCCCCTTAGAGAAACGCTACTTGAACTTGTCGACTTCGACGTTCTGAACTCGGGGGCCGTCCAGTACAGCATCGGCGCCGTCGAGGTCGATACGGGCAATCTCAAATATTTCGACAGCCGCCGCGATACCATTACGCCTGAGCACATCATGGCGTCGGGCGCGCTGCCGCCGGGTTTTCCCCCGATACAAATCGACGGCAAACTTTATTGGGACGGCGGCATCGTTTCCAACACGCCGTTGCAATACATCCTCGACGGCGGTCTGCCGCGCGTCGACATGTGCATTTTTCAAATCGACCTTTTCAGCGCGAGGGGCACGATTCCGAAGACGCTTTTCGATGTGCAGACGCGCGAAAAAGAGATCCGGTATTCAAGCCGCACGCGCCTCAATACCGATTACTTCAAAGTCTTGCAGAACCTACGCCGCGCAGTGCGCCGCCTCGATGGCGTTCTTCCGGAAGAGATCAAATCGGGATTCGATTGGAAGCTGCTGTCCAACTTCAGTTGCAATGCCGCAGTCACGATCGTGCACCTCATTCACCGGCGTGCGGCTTACTCCACGCAATCGAACGACTACGAATTCTCGCGCTACACCGTGAACGAACACTGGCAGGCCGGGCGCGACGACGTCGAAAGCACGCTCAATAGCACGGCCTGGAAAAATCGAGAGCCGCCAAAGGATGACGTGCTTGTGCTCGATTGCACCAAGGAGCTCCAGCCACCCCCCATGGAGGCGCGAAAATGAAAATCGCCGACGTCCTGAAAACCGCTTATGCGATGCCTTTGACCAGCCCGGCGTTTCCGCCAGGACCCTATCGCTTCGTCGACCGCGAATATCTGATCATCACCTATCGCACGGACAAGGAAGCGCTCGAAAAGGTCGTTCCCGAGCCGCTGACCTTCGACGAGCCGATCGTCAAATATGAATTCATCCGCATGCCGGATTCGACGGGCTTCGGCGATTACACGGAATCGGGGCAGGTCATCCCCGTGAAGTTCAATGGCGTTGCGGGGGGCTATACGCACGCCATGTTCCTCAACGACGGACCACCGATCTACGGCGGACGCGAACTCTGGGGTTTCCCGAAGAAACTCGCGAAGCCAACCCTGGGACCCGACATCGATACGCTCGTCGGCACGCTCGACTACGGTAGCGTTCGGATCGCGACCGGCACGATGGGTTACAAGCATAAGGCGCTCGACCCCAAAGCCGTTGCCAAATCGCTCGCGATTCCGAACTACCTTCTGAAAATCATTCCGCACGTCGACGGTAGCCCGCGCATTCTGGAGCTTGTCGATTACCGGCTCGAAGATGTCGTCATCAAGGGCGCGTGGAGCGGTCCGGCGGCGCTCGATCTCAGGCCGCACGCCTTGGCGCCGATTGCGGAGCTGCCGGTACGTGAGGTCATTTCAGCGACCCACGTCCTCGCCGATCTCACCCTCGGCCTCGGCA
This sequence comes from Hyphomicrobium sp., assembly GCA_035547255.1. Lineage (GTDB taxonomy): Bacteria > Pseudomonadota > Alphaproteobacteria > Rhizobiales > Hyphomicrobiaceae > Hyphomicrobium_B. The sequence continues at coordinate 31,654 of DASZVX010000118.1, read as the reverse complement.
AAGTCGTCTATGATTATCTCGATCCGAAAAAGGAGCGTGCGTGATGAAACTCGACGGCAAAGTCGCCCTGGTCACGGGCGCAGCAAGCGGCATCGGCCATCAGATCGCGCGGCGCTATGTCGAAGCTGGCGGGCGCGTCGCCATCGCCGACCTCAACCTCGACGCAGCCAAAGCTGCCGCGAAGGAACTCGGCGGCGAGAAGGATGCGATCGCCGTTGCGATGGACGTCACGAAAGAGGATGAAGTCAACGCCGGCGTCGAGAAGGCGGCTGCGGCGTTCGGCAAAATCGATATTCTCGTATCGAATGCCGGCATTCAGATCGTGCATCCGATCGAGGACTTCCCGTTCGCAGATTGGAAGAAGCTCCTTGCCATTCACCTCGACGGCGCGTTCCTGACGACGAAGGCCTGCGTCAAGCACATGTACAAGCAGGGCTCCGGGGTTCTCATCTACATGGGCTCGGTGCACAGCCACGAAGCATCGCCATTGAAATCCGCTTATGTCACGGCGAAGCATGGACTTCTCGGCCTCGCGCGCACGATGGCCAAGGAGGGCGCCAAGCATGGCGTCCGCGCGAACATCATCTGTCCGGGTTTCGTGAGAACCCCCCTCGTCGACAAGCAGATCCCTGAGCAGGCGCATGAACTCGGCATCACGGAAGAGCGCGTCGTCAAGGAAGTCATGCTCGGCGAAACCGTCGACAAGGAATTCACGATGGTGACGGACATCGCCGAGGTCGCGCTTTTTCTTGCCGCCTTCAAGACGAATGCGCTCACGGGCGAAAGCATCATCGTCAGTCACGGCTGGCATATGAACTAAGGGCTAGCAAGCGAGCGTGCCGATCAGGCGGACGTTCGCGCCGGGCTGCAGGACTTCGTCCTTCTTGAACGATGCGCCGTTTTGGATGTCGTCGTTCAAGAGGTTTTCGCCCTTGAGTCCGATGATCAGCTTCGGCGCGATGGCGAGCGACAGTTCCTCCTGCGAAACCGAGGCACGCCGGCACATTCCTTTTTCTAAGAAAATCGTGTGAGTAGCGGGTGGTTCGCAGGTTGTGGCGACTCGCGGATGCTGTATTTCTGCGCCCAAATTTCGAGCCAAGCGGCCGCTAGAAAAACGCCGCCGTGGCACGCGCAGAATGTCCGAGATTTGAGACTAGGCGTGCTGTTTGCGACGGCACCGATACGACAGCAATCGAAGGACCCACGACATGACATACATGCTGTCTAAGGGACGCTCGTATCGCATCGGCATGATCCTGCTCGCGGCGCTGAGCTCAAGCGCAGGGTTTTACAGCACGCCCGGCTGGGCCAAGCACAACAACACTCCGATTGATCCGTGCGTAAAAATGTACGGATATATGAACACACGTCTTGCGGAGATGAAGGGCCTCAAGAAGACGCTGGATCATGAGCAGTCCGTGCCTGATACCGTCGCGGGCTTTTTCGATTTGATGCAGGGTAAACCTTACGTTGATGAGGCGAAGACCCAGAAGCTGGCCCAAATGCGCCATGAGGCAGACAGCCTCAACGAAGCGATGCGTGTCTCCGGCTGCAAACCCGTCGATATCGATGGGGAGTTGACCAAGCCGGCGGTTCCAACGCTCCCATCCGGAAGGAAGAAGGGAGGGGCGTCAGACCCGACATTCTCGGGCCAAAACACCCGTTAACCTTTTGTTAACCCGAAGCACCTCGAATTCACCCGGTAACTTTCTCTTATTTATCGGGCTGACCATCGTGAACTTTCCCCGACTTCTGTTCGTGACTGGGGCGCTCGCGGCAACCGTGTCCGTATCGGATGACATCGCGGCCCAGACCCTTACGAGCGATGAAACGATCGTCGTCCAATCCTCTTGGACGAGTGGCTACATGGGCCTCGGCGGCGGATTGGTAAGAGCCATGCCAGAGCAGAGCGCTAAAAAAACATCGGCAGCACCAGAGCGACGGGTTGCGCGTCGGGCGGCGCATCGCGTTGCGCGCCGCGTCTATGATCCGGGCGCGCCGATCGTTCTCATAGCGGAAACGCTCGATCATACGGGTGAGAACATCGCGACACTCGGCGCGCACACCGGATCGCGATAATTTTTCATCTCCCGGAACATCCGGCCAGATCCCGCGCCAACGATCGATTAACCGGAATACCGCTCCACGCCTCCCCGTTTTTCGTCACCGGGATTACGATATGCCAATCGTGAGCGCGCCGGAGTCGGGTCATGCGGAACGCGGTAGCCTTTTTCTTCTGCTTGATGATGCTTGGCTTCCTGTCCGCGTCGCCGAGCGGAGCGTATCCTGGGTTGCCGTTATCTGCTCTCGAACAGCATCGCGGTCCGATCGTTGCGGTCAATCATCACCGACACGATGACGTATATGACGACGACGATCTCGATGATCCGCCCCCGCCGCCGCGTGCTGATCCCGATCCTCCTCCACCGGATACAGTTCCAGACGTAGATCTCCTCCCGCCTCCACGACCTGCCAATTGCGGAGAGTTTCGGTATTGGAACGGCGAATACTGCGCCGATGCGCGCGATCAACCGCCGTACGTCGGGCCGCGCTGGTAAGGCGCCGCAGCGTTCGCACTCAATGGCGGTGGAACGTATCGCGAGCTACGCGTGGCTCGCGATGGCAACCGAGCTGATCTCAACGAGATTATGTTGCTTCCAACAGCGATACACTTTCGCGGTCCGGAATGACGACAATACCGTCGCGTATCGCAGCCCCATGATGCCGCCAGTGAAGTGGCGCCTAACAATGTAATATTTGTAGAAGTTCATCGGAAACTCGATGAGCAGGCGCGCGAATGTCAGGGAACGGCTCTTGGCAAGTGCATGCGCGGCCGAAAGTGACATGCGTTCGTCGAGCTTCGCCTTCATATGGTCAAAGGATCGTATGGAGTAATGGTGGACCGGCGCTTCGAGACGCCCAACGCTGTGACCGCCGGTTACGACCGTGTCATGGACGCAGGAATCCCTGAACCGGACTACGGTGCGGTCGTACAATCGTACATACCAATTATCTCGAGCCCACATCCGGGGTTTCTGCTGGCCCGGATAGACGATGTGGATGGGCATGCCATACGCAACCTTTTTCGGTACTCCTGCACGGAATAGCCCGGTGATTTCACTCTGAAGGCTTGTGGGCACGACCTCGTCAGCATCGAGATTCAGCACCCAATTGTGCCGGCACTGCTCTTCGGCAAATCTCTTCTGCGCACCGAATCCGAGCCAGGATTTCTCGATGACGCGCGCACCTGCCCTTCGGGCAACAGCGACGGTGTCATCCGTGCTACCGCTATCGACGACAACCACCTCGTCGACCCACGTCACGACAGAACGTATTGTTCTGGAGATACGATCAGCTTCGTTTTTCGCGATAATGAAGCACGATATGGGCAACTTATACTTACGCATACGCCGAGTTTCTCCGTAGAACGCAAACCGGGCAGATGAGCGATTGGCAGATGCCATTCAATCGCCCGCTACGGTTAAAATTTTATGGTCGCTTCCCACGTGGTTCAATTTGAAACTGGACGCAGTAGCACAAGCGTCACAGCACTTTCACTCGAGAGCCCACAAAGGAGCTAACCCACTCTTGTCTCGTAGGTTTCGTGCAGACGGTCCTCGCAAGAGTGCCGTTCTACGAGCTGCCCTCGAGTTGCTTATCCACAATTTTTCAAAAGGTGTGCACGCTGCTCGGTGAGAGGACGTGCGCTATCCGACCCCATCGATCTGGCATCACCGTAGGTGCGCCCAACACCCGAGTGTGCGTGAAACTCTCAACCGAAGCGCACGCGCGCCGATGGCGTAAACAAGAAAGCAGCCGCCAGCGAGACGCGAAGGCCATTTTTGTCGGCGTTGTGGTACGACGGGCAGAAGGCGAAAGCAGAATGAAAGATTCTGAATTCGCTACGTACCTATTATCAAATGGTGAGCCCGGTTGGGATCGAACCAACGACCCTCTGATTAAAAGTCAGATGCTCTACCGCTGAGCTACGGGCCCACGAAGGGGTCCGGTTACCTGCCTTTTTGTCGGAGCGCAAGCCTTGGCTCGTGCTCCGCGTAAAGATGGTTGCGTCCGTGGCCCGAGGGTGCTGGCTTCGGGACACAATTACGCACCTTATCCGCATTTTTAAGCCGCTTTGCCGGCAGTCCCCGGTGTATTCGCGTTGCATCGCGGCCTTATGCTACGCCGACAATCTCCCCCATGCGGCGATATGGTCGCGGTTTCCCTAGGCACATGCGCTTACAGACCTCGCGAACGTCTCTCCGTCGCCAAGGTGCGCTGAGCTGCTTAGGCTCTGTAGTCCGGCCGGTCGCCCTAGCCCTTAGCTTAGGATCAAATCCATTTCATCCACGGCGCGCCCATGCCTGACCGCCTAAAGGCCGTGCTCTTGATGTGCGTGGCCGTCTCGCTGTTTTCGTGTCTCGACACGACAGCAAAATATCTCGGCAGCTTCCGGGGAATTCCGACGTCGGAGATCGTGTGGGCGCGCTTCCTCGGCCAAGCCTTGCTGATGGTGGCGGTCTGCGGGCCGCGAGCGCTTCCAGGGTGGTTCAGAACCCGGCGACTTGGCCTGCAGCTTTTGCGATCTCTGTTCATGGTGACGACGACGGCGTTCAACTTTATCGCCGTCCAGTACCTGCGGCTCGATCAGACCATCTCGATTGCGTTCCTTGCGCCACTCGTCGTTGCGGCGCTGGCCGGACCGCTGCTCGGGGAGTACGTGGGTTGGCGCCGCGCCTTTGCGATCGTTGCCGGATTTGCCGGGGTTCTAATCGTCGTCCGGCCCGGCTTCGTCGAATTCCATCCGGCGTTTCTGGCGTCGCTCGTCTCGATGACCGCCTATGCGCTGTTCATGATCGTGACGCGCAAGCTCTCAGGCATCGATCCGCCGCTCGTCACGCTCTTCTACGCGTTGATCGTAGGCGTCGTCGCGGGCGGATTTTTCGCCGTTCCGGAATGGGTCTGGCCAACGGCGCCTCTCGATTGGCTGCTGCTGTTGGCGACCGGCGCGCTCGGTGGATTGGGCCACTACCTGTTGATCCACGCGTATGGGCTGGCGCCGGCGTCGTCCGTCTCGCCGTTCCTGTACTTCCAGCTGATGAGCATGGTTGCGCTTGAGCACGTCGTTTTCGGCGATACGCCGGATCATTGGACGCTGATCGGCTCCGGCGTCGTCATCGCATCGGGCATCTATCTCGTGCACCGCGAACGCATTGCGCATCGCGAGAGCAAAGACGCCGCTATGGAGCAGCAGGCTGCCGTGTGATCCGCGCCTTCGTTGCTTCGGCCCATTCGGCGAAGCGGTCATTTGCGATGGCTTCGCGCATCGCCGCCATCAGCTCCTGATAGAAGACGGTGTTGACCCACGATAGGATCATCGCGCCGAGGAATTCGCCGGACTTGATCAGGTGATGCACGTAGGCTTTCGAATAATCGAGCGCGGCGGGGCATGAGCTCAGCTCATCGATCGGGGAAGAATCTTCCGCGTATTTGGCGTTGCGCATGTTCAGCGCGCCGTTCCAGGTGAAGGCGTAGCCGTGGCGGCCGTTGCGGGTCGGCATCACGCAGTCGAACATGTCGATGCCGAGGCGGACCGACTCGATCAGATCGAGGGGCGTGCCGACGCCCATCAAATAGCGCGGCTTATGCGTGGGAAGTGCTGGGAGCGTTTCACCGAGCGTCGCGACCATCGCGTCGTGACCCTCGCCCACCGCGAGACCACCGACGGCATAGCCCGGAAAATCCATAGCAACGAGCGCTTCCGCCGAACGGCGGCGCAGTTCCGCGTCGGTGCCGCCCTGCACGATGCCGAACAGTGCTTGGCCTCGATGCGCGCCGCCAGCCGCGAGTTGTGCTTCAAAGGCGCGTTTTGATCGCTCGGCCCAGCGCAGCGACAATTCCATGGCGCGCTCGACTTCGCGGCGCTCGGCGGGCAACTCGATGCACTCGTCGAACTGCATCTGAATGTCGGCGCCGAGCAGACATTGAATTTCAATCGAGCGCTCGGGCGATAGCATGTGGCGCGAACCGTCGAGATGCGACTGGAACGCGACGCCCTCTTCCGTGATCTTGCGGATCTTGCCGAGGCTCATCACCTGGAAGCCGCCGGAGTCGGTCAGGATCGGACCATTCCAGCGCATGAACTTGTGGAGCCCACCGAGCCGCGCGATGCGCTCGGCCCCCGGCCGCAGCATCAGGTGATAGGTGTTGCCGAGGATGATGTCGGCGCCCGCGTCACGCACCTGCTCGGGATAGAGCGCCTTGACGGTCGCGACCGTGCCGACCGGCATGAACGCGGGCGTGCGGATCACGCCGCGAGGCGTCACGATCTCACCGAGCCGCGCCGAGCCGTCAGTCTTCTTGAGATGGAAGGCGAAGTGTTCTGTCATCGAGTTAAGCGCGAGGTCCTGCATCCGCCGGGAATAGCAGGCTGGCGTCGCCGTAGGAATAGAAACGGTAGCCAGAGTGAATGGCGTGGCCATAGGCGGCACGCATGGTGCCGAGGCCGGAGAACGCCGCGACGAGCATGAACAGCGTCGAGCGCGGCAGGTGGAAGTTCGTCATCAGCACGTCGATGGCTTTGAAGCGGTAGCCGGGCGTGATGAAGATCGACGTCTCGCCCGCCCAGGGCGCGATGGTGCGATCATCGTTCGCAGCGCTTTCAAGCAGTCTGAGCGACGTCGTGCCGACGGCGACGATGCGGCCGCCTCGCGCGCGGGTTTCGTTGAGCGCCGCGGCAGTTTCGGCCGAGACCTCGCCCCACTCGCTGTGCATGACGTGGCCGTCGGTATCGTCGGCCTTCACCGGAAGAAATGTTCCCGGACCGACGTGCAGCGTCACGAAATGACGAGAGATGCCACGGGCGTCGAGCGCAGCGAAAAGCTCGGGCGTGAAGTGCAGTCCGGCCGTCGGCGCGGCGACTGCGCCATCCTTGCTGGCATAGACGGTCTGATAGCTTTGGCGGTCGCGATCGTCGGCGCCGCGCTTCAATGCGATGTAGGGCGGCAGCGGCATCATGCCAACGGCGCGGATCGCATCGTCGAGCACGGCACCTGAAAAGTCGAACGCCAGCTCGACCTCGCCGGCTTCGCCTTTTGACGAAACCGTCGCATCGAGTGCGCCCATATAGCAGCTTTCGCCCGAGTGGCCGAAGTGGACGCGATCGCCGACATCGAGACGTTTGGCGGGACGTGCGAACGCGCGCCAGGAATTGTCGCTGACCTGCTTGGTCAGGTTGAAATCGACTTTGGCCTGCGTCTCGCCGCGGATGCGCACGCCCGACAGCGCGGCCGGAATGACGCGCGTGTCGTTGAAGACGAGCGCGTCACCGGGATTGAGCAGGCTCGGAAGATCGCGCACGCTCTTGTCGGCGAGATCGGCGTCGTCGCGAGCGCAGCCGCCCTTCACTGGATGCACGACAAGCAGGCGTGCGGAATCCCTCGGCTCTGCGGGGCGCAGCGCAATGGCGCCATCAGGCAGCTCGAAATCGAAAAGGTCGGTGCGCATTGAAACGTATCCGCTCCGCCTGGCTCAGGATTGACGCCGGGCGTCGGCAATCGCGAGGACGGCAACGATGAGCCAGCTCACGATCATCAGCGTGCCGCCCGTCGGCGCAAGCATCTGGAACGAGGCGTTTCCGGTCAGCATGTGAAACGCGATCTCGCCGGAAAAGATCGATGCTGCTGCGAGCATCAACAGCGCGGCGCCAAGCCAGAAGCAAGGCCGGGCAGTTCTGAAAGCCACGGCGACAATGCCGACAGCCGCGGCGGCGTGAACGGACAGCATCGTCGCCGCCGTCGCAAGTGCAGGGCTATCGACTTTGTGCGTGGCGGCGGCGGCCAGAGCGACACCCGCTGCACCCGCCAAGCCAGCCCAGGCCAGAATGAGAAAAGGCGCGCTGGTGAGCGCGCCCTTGGTGGTGTCACAGCTTCCCGCCATCACGCGGCATCCGCGGCGACGCGGACCTTGATCATCTTATCGGGGTTCGCAGGAGGCTCGCCGCGATTGATCTTGTCGACGTTTTCCATGCCTTCGATGACCTTGCCCCAGACGGTATATTGCTTGTCGAGGAAGCGAGCGTCGTCGAAGACGATGAAGAACTGGCTGTTTGCGGAATTCGGGTTCTGCGCGCGCGCCATCGAGCAAGCGCCGCGAACATGCGGCTCGGCATTGAACTCGGCGGGCAGGTTCGGAAGCTTCGAGCCGCCGGTGCCGCGGCCCTGCGGGCAGCCGGTCTGTGCCATGAAGCCATCGATGACGCGATGGAAAACGATGCCGTCGTAAAAGCCTTCGCGCGCCAGCGTCTTGATGCGCTCGACGTGCTTCGGTGCGAGATCGGGGCGAAGCTCGATCACGACGGCGCCTTTGCTCGTTTCGATAATGAGCGTGTTCTCGGGGTCTTTGTATTCAGCCACTTCGGTGGTTCCTTTCTTTGTCTTTCCCTCTCCCCGTAAGCGGGGAGAGGGCTAAGAGGAGCTATCCGCTACTCCACGTAAACTTTCACCATCGTGTCGGGATCCGTGACCGTGCCGGAGCCCGGCTCGCCGCGCTTGATCTTGTCGACGTTCTCCATGCCCGAGATCACCTGCCCCCAGACGGTGTACTGTCCCGTCAAACCGGAGCAGCCGTCGTCGGTGAAGCAGATGAAAAACTGGCTGTTGGCGGAGTTCGGGTCCTGCGTGCGTGCCGCGCCGACGGTGCCGCGCTTATAGGGCTCCTGCGAGAACTCGGCCGGCAGATCGGGAAGCTTCGAGCCGCCCATGCCGGTGCCGGTCGGATCGCCGGTCTGTGCCATGAAGCCGTCGATCACACGATGCCACTTGAGGCCATTATAGAAGCCTTGGCTCGCCAGGGTCTTGACGCGCTCGACGTGTTTCGGCGCGAGATCGGGGCGCAGCTGGATGACGACCTTGCCGGTCTTCAGCTCGATGACGAGTTTGTCGCCTGCGGCGCGCGCAGGATTGCCGGCGAGAAACGTCATCGCGAACACGGACGCGAGGGCAAGATATAGAAAGCGGGTCATGGCGCTCCTCATGTTGTCTTGGAGGTTTCCAGAGGCCGGCGGTTGCCGCTCTGTCGTTGCGGCCGGGCAGTGTTGCCGCCCTTATGGCGATTTGACGGCCTGATCGCAACCCTTGGCGCGGTAGGCGACGGCCCCCGGCGTTGGGAAGGAGCCATGACGCTGCCGAGGAACGTCCGGGGTGGCTTATAGATGTGATTTCATGCCGCGCGAGCGGCTGAGGGGCTGCGATGGTTGCGGGGGTGTTTCCGGCTGCTTTTGCCGTTCGGGCGACAGGGCATCGAAGGTCACGAGAAAGCGCGGCATGTCGTGCACGATACCCGCAGGTAGAACTTGAACGCCCTCCCGCACGAGACGCGCAAACTGCTGATCGCGGTGGGGGCCGCGGCCGATGGCGCCGCCTTTCGCGACGACGCGGTGCCAGGGCACGAGATCGCGTTCGTCCTCGGTCAGACGCGCCAAGCGCGCTTGGACGAGCGCCGGCGGCTCGCCGAGCTTTTCCGCGAGGATGTCGAACGTCGTAACGCGTCCCGTCGGGACGGCGCGCACGAGCGACAGCAGATTGGCGTTCTTTGACATACGTCGAAATTATTTCGTCTTGGCAGACTTGGCCTTGAGGCGCTTCAGGACGTCCTTCGAGACAAAGGGCGAAGGATCGCCGCCCATCGAGACGACTGCGCGGACGAGGTTTGCCGCGATGTGGCGGACGCGCGGCGACGCAGCAACGTAGACCGTCTGGATGTCCGGCGCCATCTCGCCGTTCATACCCGCCATTTGCATCTCATAATCGAAGTCCGTTCCGTCGCGCAGGCCGCGGACGATCACTGTGGCCCGGTGCGCCGTGGCGGCATCGACCGCCAACCCAGCGAAGGTCACCACCTCAATCTTTGTTTTCGTCTCGAGCGCGATAGGGCGAACTTCGTCTTCCAGCATCGCGATGCGATCGTCCGTCGTGAACATCGGCGCCTTTCCCGGATTGACGCCGATGCCGATGACCAATTTGTCGAGCAGCCCCGCCGCCCGCCGGATGACGTCGGTGTGCCCGAGGGTCACGGGATCGAAGGAACCGGAATAGAAGCCTATGCGGGTCATGCGTGCCTTTCGCTGCTCAATGGCTTCTCTGAATAGCGGCGCAGCCGATCCTTGCCCAGAGGATAGCGCGCACTTTCGCATTAGTATGAACAACAGCGCATTTATAAGGCCTTTTGAACGTGGTAGGCCGGGGGGCGCAGCGCGTAACTCTAAATAGAGCAAATAAAAAAGAGGCCCGGTTTAACGGGCCTCAAGGCTAGCGGACGCATGGTTGAAGGTGTGCGAGCGCTATTTGAGCGGCACCGCGGCCGAACGCGTCCCAAAGATGTCGGACATGTTAAACCGGTATCCGAGGCCGACCGACACGATGAGCGGGTCGACCGTAACGACTGCCTTGGCGCCGGTATCCTTCCAAGAGACATCCGTGTCGAGCCAGACCTTCTTGATGTCGGCGTTGAAGTACCAGCCCTGGCCGAGTTCCACATCGACGCCAGCTTGCAGCGCGAAGCCCCAGGAATCGTCGAGCAGGATCTTGGCTCCTCCGAGATCGCTTTTTCCGCCGTCGAAGTAGTGAATATACTGGACGCCTGCGCCGACATAAGGCTTGAAGCCGCCGACCGGATCAAAGTGATACTGGAGCGTTACGATCGGGGGAAAGGTCCAGAAGCTTCCGAGATCCGCTCCATTCAATGAGCCGCGACCCTCGGCATTGAAATGCGCAAAGCAGCAGAAGAGTTCTGCAGCGATATTTTTGGTAAAGAAATGCGTCAACGTCAGCGTCGGGATCACCTCGGTGCTGACATCGGCATCGGCGCTCGGATCGATATTGACCCTCGCGCTCGAGTCCGGAACGACGACGGTGCCTTGCACGCGCACCAGGGTGTCCCCACTATAATTCCCGGCACTTACCGGAGCTGCCATTATTGAAAATCCAAGCGCAAGAAGCACGCCGATTGCTTCTCTCTGCATGTCCAATCCCCTTTGCTTCTCAATATCAGCCGCCGAAACTCGAATGACTCGTCGACCTATCGACGGGGTTATTGATGTTTGGCGGGACGGCGCATACGGCGATGCAATGCCGACTTCTGACGGAGATCAGACTGATGGCGCGATAATCGCGCGTGTGGCGCCCGCGACACGGAATTTATTGATTCAAATCAAAAATTTGCGTGGGGGACGGCGGATAAAGAAAGTCCAACGAAGCATATGCTCTGCACCGCGAGCCGCAACACCATGTCGTCTTTTGAGACCGCTGCGAAAATTCGCGACCGTGTGCAATTGGGCATCGGGTCGAGCGCCCTTGCGCGGCTGCACAAGCGTGCCCAATTCCTCCGCCTTCGCAACCGCTATGCCGTCGCCGCTCTCGGCTCGGGTTTCGTCTATATCGTCGCGAGGGGAGTCGTCGGTCTCGAAAGCGCCGTGCACACCGACATCCGCGCGATCACTGCACTTCTCTATGAGGGTGACGTGCTCGTCCCGGAGCTTCAGCCACCCTTGCCCGAACTGGCGCTGACGTCTCAGCGCCCTCCGGAATTCTGGAGGCTGACGATGACGGCGCTGGCCGAGGAGGCGGAGAAAGATCCGCAACTCTGGCAGACCGTCTTTCTACGCCCGCACTTGCAGAACGCGCGAGCGCAGATGCATAGCGCGACCATGTCTGGATTAAATTCGGAAGAGCGGATCGCGGCCTTTCTCATCAAGATGGGTGTGCGCATCGGCACGCAAACGGGCGGATCGATTTCCTTCGAACTGCCGCTCACGCGGTACAACATCGCCGACTATCTCGCGCTCAATGCCGACACGGTTTCACGCATCCTCTCGTCTCTCGTCAGCGAGGGGATCGTCGAGCGCCGCGGCCGGTTCCAGATCTTGATCCGCAACTGGCCGGAGCTCCTCGCCAAATGTCCGTTGAGCGCAGCGATCATCCGGCTGCACAGCGCAGCAAAACTCCTTATCACTCGCTGACGGCTTCACCATCCTCGTCGGACTCATCTTCGGTGATGCGCTCGACGGAAACGACCTTTTCTTCGGCCTCCGTCTTGAAGATGCGCACGCCCTGGGTGTTGCGTCCGGCGATCCGGATGCCGTCGACCGGGCAGCGGATCAGCTGGCCGCCGTCGGTGACGAGCATGATCTGGTCCTTCTCGTCGATCGGGAAGGATGCGAGCAAACGACCGTTGCGCTCGTTGGCGACCATCGCAACGATGCCTTTGCCCCCACGTCCCGACGTACGGAATTCGAACGATGACGACCGCTTGCCGAAGCCCTTGTTCGAAACGGTGAGCACGAATTGCTCGCCCGCCTGCATCGCCGCAAACCGTTCGGGGCTAAGCGTTACGGCGTCGGCATTGACATCCTCGGCGTCGGCATCGGCGACCGTTTCGATCTCCTCGGCGTCCTCGGAGCGGCGCAGGGCATTCGCCTGCTTCAGATATGCAGCGCGTTCTTCGGCCGGTGCCTCGAAGTGATTGAGGATCGCCATCGAGATGACTTCGTCGCCGCCGCTGAGCTTGATGCCGCGAACGCCGGTCGAGTCACGGCCCTTGAAGAGACGGATCTCATCGCTGATCAGGAAGCGGATGCACTGGCCGTCCGCGCTCGTCAGCAGCACGTCCTGATCGGGCTTGGCGATCGCGACCTGCACGATGCTGTCGCCTTCGTCGAGTTTCATCGCGATCTTGCCGTTGCGATTGATGCTCTCGAAATCCGCAAGCGCGTTACGGCGCACGTTGCCCGAGCGGGTCGCGAAGATCAGCTCCAGGTCGCCCCAGGTCGATGAATCCTCCGGCAATGGCAGGATCGAGGTGATCCCCTCGCCGTCGGCGAGCGGCAACAGGTTGACGAGCGCCTTACCCGGAGACTGCGGAGACGCAGGCGGCAAGCGCCAGACCTTCATGCGGTAGCACATGCCGCGCGACGAGAAGAACAATACCGGCGTGTGCGTCGACGTCACGAACAGCTGCGTGACGAAATCCTCGTCTCGCGTCGACATGCCGGAGCGGCCCTTGCCGCCGCGCCGCTGCGCCCGATAGGTGGTGAGCGGCACGCGCTTGATGTAGCCCTTGTGGCTGACGGTGACGACGCAATCCTCGCGCTGGATCAGATCCTCGTCCTCGACTTCGCCTTCGATGTCGACGATCTCGGTCTTGCGGGGCGTTGCGAACTCATCCTTGATCGCTTGAAGCTCGCCCTTGACGATATCGACGACGCGGGCGCGCGAAGCGAGGATCGCGAGGTATTCCCGGATTTCGGTCGCGATCTTGTTCAATTCATCGGCGATTTCGTCCCGGCCGAGAGCGGTCAGGCGTGCGAGGCGCAGTTCCAGAATGGCTTTCGCCTGCTCTTCCGAAAGCCGGTAGGTTCCTGCCTCCGACACGGTATGGCGCGGATCGGCGATCAGCTCGATCAGCGAAATCATGTCCTTCGCCGGCCAATCGCGGATCATCAACTGCTCTTTGGCTTCGGCGGGCGACGCCGAATAGCGGATGAGCTTGATCACCTCGTCGATGTTGGCGACAGCGATCGCCAGGCCGACAAGGACGTGGGCCCGGTCGCGTGCCTTGTTCAGCAGATGCTTGATCCGCCGCGTGACGACTTCCTGGCGGAAGCTCGTAAACGCCGAGATGAAGTCCTTCAGCGTCAGGCTTTCGGGACGGCCGCCGTTGATCGCCAGCATGTTGGCGCCAAACGTCGTTTGCAGGTCGGAATACTTGTAGAGGTTATTCAGGACGACGTCGGCGACCGCATCGCGCTTCAGCTCGATGACGATGCGGATACCTTCGCGGTTACTTTCGTCCCATAGGTCCGAGATACCTTCGATCTTCTTATCGCGCACAAGATCGGCGATTTTTTCGATCAGCGTGCGTTTGTTCACCTGATAGGGAATCTCGGTGACGACAAGCGCTTCGCGGTCCTTGCGGATGTTCTCGACCGCCACGCGGGCGCGCATGATGATCGAGCCGCGGCCCTTGTGATAGGCGGATAGGATGCCGCCGCGGCCGAGAATGAGGCCCGCCGTCGGGAAATCCGGGCCCTGGATGATCTGCGAGAGTTCGTCGATGCCGATTTCGGGATTGTCGAGATCGGCGATGCACGCGTTGATGACTTCGCCGAGGTTATGCGGCGGAATGTTCGTCGCCATGCCGACGGCGATGCCACCCGCGCCGTTGACGAGCAGGTTCGGAAACTTGGCGGGCAGAACCGACGGCTCCTGGATCGTGCCGTCGTAGTTGTCGCGATAGTCGACCGTATCGTTGTCGAGATCGTCGAGCAGGAAGCTCGCGACCTTGGCGAGGCGCGATTCTGTATAGCGCTCGGCTGCAGGCGGATCGCCGTCGATCGAGCCGAAGTTCCCCTGCCCGTCAACGAGCGGCACGCGCATCGAGAAATCCTGCGCGAGGCGCACGAGCGCGTCGTAGATCGCGAGGTTGCCGTGCGGATGATACTTGCCCATCACCTCGCCGACGATGCGCGCCGACTTGACGTATTTCTTGTTCCAGTCGAGCCCAAGCTCATTCATCGCGAACAGGATGCGACGATGCACGGGCTTCAAGCCGTCGCGCACATCGGGCAGCGCGCGCGAGATGATGACGCTCATCGCGTAATCGAGATACGACTTCTTCATCTCCTCCGAGATGGAGACGGGACGTATGTCGCTCGGCTCGCGGCCAGCCGGTCTTTCGTCGTCGCTATTGTCGGTCAAAGTCTCAACTTTCTTGGAGGCAAATCGCGTCGGCAGCGCGGGAATGGCGCTGGCGCGGGAAGATGGCCCGAAGCATAGCTGAAACGTCGCGAAAATGCTATTGGCGCGGCGACATGACGCGAATTCTCACGGGAAAATTTATTCTTTAGATTCAGCGCGTTGTGCCGGAGGCCGGACCGGCATTTGCCGCAAGTTCAACTTCATCCGGACACACTCGAAAGCTACAGCCTCAGCCGTGCAGATTCGGGATTTTCGTGGGTCCCGTTTCTACCGGCGGCGCGGCGCCGCGATCAGCCCGTGCGTGACCTGAGAAGGACCACTCGATGACCCCCAGACTATTCGCACTCGCTTTCCTCACGCTTGCTGTCGGCACGGTTCCGGCGCTTGCTGACGATATCTTTTTTGCCGAACAGAAGCCGACGGAATATCTCGTCAAGGACCGTCTCATCGGCGTCAACGTCCACGACAGCGACGGCAAAGTGATCGGCGACGTCGAGGATCTCGTCGTCGATAGCGATAACAAAATCGTCGGCGCGATCATCGGTGTCGGCGGTCTTCTTGGTGTTGGAGAAAAGAAAGTTGCCGTCAGCCTGACGTCGCTCAGCATCGAATCGACGGACAAGGGCATCGTGGTCACGATGCCTGCCGCGACGAAGGATGCATTGACTGCCGCCCCCGCCTTCAAGCGCACGAGCCCGCCGAAGGGCTGGCTGCAGCGCGCGGCCGAGAAGGGTGAGGAAATTCGCGACAAGTCCGGCCCCGCTTATGAGAAAGCGAAAGCGGCGGCGAAGGACGCCTACGAGTCCGCAAAGGAAAAAGCCGGCCCTGCGCTCGAGAAAGCCAAACGGGAAGCTCAAGACGCGATCGACAAGGCCAAGCAAGCGGCCCAGCCGGCTCAGCCAGCCGACGCCCCCAAGAACTGACGATCAAAGCGGAATTTCGCTTATTCTCTGTGCGGTTACCCCGGCGCGGAACGGCGCCGGGGTTTTTTGCGTTCTTTTTCCATAGGCCGTTACCCACGGAATTCACGAAATTCCTGAATGATGAATAAAGGATGTTTCAATGCATATATTGGCCGTAGCCGCGGCGCTGTTGTTGTCGGCGTCGCTTTCCGAAGCAGCTGCCGCGACAGAGGACGTGTCGGGCGAGCAGCTTTTCAATAACCACTGCCGCACCTGTCACTCGTGGAAGGAAGGCGATAACCGTCTTGGCCCGAGCCTGCATGGTGTCGTCGGCCGCAAAGCCGGTTCGCTCAATGGGTTCAATTATTCGCAACCGATGAAGCACGCGAACGTGACGTGGGATGAAGGTACGCTCGACAAATTCATCGCCAATCCGGAGAGCGTCGTTCCAAATAACAGCATGAAGCCGTTCACCGGAATCGGCGATGCCGGTACCCGGCAGAAGATCATCGAGTTCCTGAAGTCGAAATAATCAAGCGCGTTACCTGAAATTCACCACGCCCACTCAAGAATAGCATGTATTTCCTCACATGCCGGGTGGGCACGAATATCGCTATCGATGAAGCGGCAGACCTCCTCGGCGCGGGAAGGATGCCGCAGAAGCGTCTCGGCCGAGACATTCCACCCGCTTTCACGCGCGACTTTCGCGATCTCCACCGCGCGGCAATAGCGCGTCGACACCCATGATCCGCGTACAAGCTGAAAGTTACCGTCACATCGGGCGGCATACCCCACGGACGGGACCAAGGCGAGGCCAATGACGAGGATCAGGCGCAGGCGGTTCATGGCGTTCTCCAACCCTTCGTCCTGACGGCGCGCGGCCGCCCAATCGATTGGCTATGGGCTTTATGTTTCTCCCGGCATCGTGGCAAGATACGATGACACATTGGTGAAGGGGAAAAACGTGGAAGCGGGCGGGTCAAAGGCAGTCGTTCTGATTGCGTTGGGGTGCAATCTTGGGATTGCGGCGGCGAAGTTCATCGCGGCGGCCTGGACGCATTCTTCTGCCATGCTGTCGGAAGCGATCCACTCTCTCGTCGATACCGCCAACCAGGGCCTGCTGCTTTTCGGCATCTCGCGCGCCAAGCGGCCGGCCGACGACGTGCATCCGTTCGGCTACGGCAAGGAAATCTATTTCTGGAGCTTCATCGTCGCGATGGTGCTGTTCTCGCTCGGTGCGGGCGTCGCGATCTACGAAGGCATCCACAAGGTGCTCGATCCGCATCCTCTTCAAAATGTCAGGGTGCTTTACGCGGTGCTTGGCGTCGCGATGTGCCTCGAAGGCTATTCGATGATGAAGGCCGTCCGCGAATTCAAGGCGCGACCCGAAGCGCGTCACGGATTTGTCGAGGCGCTGCGGCGGTCGAAGGACCCGAGCCTCTTTGCCATCGTGCTTGAAGATCTCGCTGCGCTTACCGGATTGACGATCGCGCTGGCGGGTACGCTCGTCGCAGATCTCGGCGGCTACGATAGAGCCGACGGCATCGCCTCGATTTTCATTGGGCTGGTTCTGGCTGCCGTCGCGGCCTTCATGTCGACGGAGATCAAATCGCTGATCGTCGGGGAAGCTGCGTCGCGCGTCGTGCAGGCCGGGCTTCGCGAGATCGTCGCGAGCGAAATCGGCATCGGGCGGCCGATCCGCAAGATCAACGATCTTCGCACCATGCACCTCGGTCCGCACGATGTGCTGGTCACGGCGAGCGTCGATTTTTGCGACGGCATAAGCGCCAGGACCGTTGAGGACGTGACGGGACGGCTGCAATGCGTGATCAAGGCGCGCTTTCCGGAAGTGCGCCATCTCTTCATCGAAGTGCAGTCGGAAGATACGTTCAAACCCGCCGCCGTGACGCTGCACTAAAATTTGCAGCTAACAACTTTCGTCATCCTCGGCCGAGCGCAGCTAAGCTGCGTCGAAGGCCGGGGATCCAGCGCAAAGAAGTGCCGAAGGTACAATATTGCGTCTTCGACGAGTCTAGCGCTGGATCCCCGAACGAACTCGCAAGCTCGCCCGTTCGAGGATGACGCTAGCGCTTGGCGGCCGGCTCACGGATCGCGAGTCGTCAAGCGCAAATCAGAACGGGATTTCGTCGTCGAGGGCCTTGTCGAAGCCGCCCTTCGAACCGCCACCCGTCTTCGTGACGCGACGCGGTTCGCTCGAACTAAAACCGCCGTCAGTCCCGTAATCAGGTCCGCTCTCCTGCATGCCGACCGATGCGCCACGACCGCCAGCGGCGCCGTCGAGCATCGTCAACGTGCCGTTGAAGCCCTGCAGGACAACCTCGGTCGAATACTTCTCGGCGCCGCTCTGATCCGTCCACTTGCGGGTCTGCAGTGCGCCTTCGATGTAGAGCTTCGAGCCCTTCTTCACGTACTGCTCGACGACCTTGCACAACGGCTCGCTAAAAATGACGACGCGATGCCACTCGGTCTTTTCCTTGCGCTCGCCCGTCTGCTTGTCGCGCCACGTCTCGCTGGTCGCCAAACTCAGGTTGGCAATCGGCCGCCCATCCTGCGTGCGGCGAATTTCGGGGTCCTTGCCGACGTTGCCGACCAGAATGACCTTGTTGACCGAACCTGCCATGCGCAGATCTCCTTAGAAATTTGGTTTGAACTTTTGACGCCCCATGGCGCCGGCGCGGCTTCAATCGAAAAAGAACGCCGCTACAGCTCTAGTTGTATCAACTGCGTCGCCGCAGAATCTTCAGGCGACATTAGAGGCTAGCGCGTCCGGCTGCTGCCAGGCATTTGCCTTTGTCCACGCCTTTACGCGTTACCCGTGTTCTTATTATGTTCCAATATAAGGAGGCAGCTGCAACAGCGCAAGTGGATTCGAGACCCAATCACCGGCTCGCGCTCCCAGCGCCGCTTGACTGGCGAAAGCTATCGTCTAAGGCGATTGTTCGAACACACCGCGCGCGTGGCGCGCATGACCCGGAGCATCAAAGCCGCCGATGGCTCACTATAATTGTCTGAAGTGCCCTGGGTACTGCTGCTCGTATCCGGTCATCGCGCTCAACAAGCGCGACGTCGAACGCCTCGCCAAGTATTTCAAGCTTACGTTCAACACGGCGAAGAAGCGTTTCACGCGCGAAGGCCACGGCCACAAATATCTGATGCGTCGCAAGGGCGACAAACATTATGGGCGCATCTGCCAATTCTTCGATACGAAGGAGCGGCGCTGCACGATCTACAAAGCGCGCCCGCACGCCTGCCGCGAATATCCCGGCCACGGCCGCTGCGGCTACTATGATTTTCTGATGCACGAACGCCGCTGCCAGAACGACGATACGTTCGTCGCCATCACCAATCACAAGGACTGAGGTCTGCCGCTTCCGGCTGGCTCCGCGAGGCAGAGTCGGAAGCGACAACTTACAAAGTGAAACCCCGCCGTATCCTCAGATGCGCGCGGGGTTCAATTACCTTCGATGGTTTGCCCAGACTAAAACCGGGCTTTTGACGCGAGGCTCTGGCTCACCGCTTTCACGGCAGCCGCCCTCGAACGATAGATCCAAATTGTAAATCCGACAGCCGTCGCGAGCGCGGCCAAAATCTCGAGAGCGCCCTTCAAGCTGCTGACCCCGCGAACGTGAATTCTCGAGGTCCCGATACATAACCCGGTGGAGTCATCTCCTTCCTCGATTGTTTCGACGTGTCACGCCTGCCACCTTTTCCGACAGGCTCATGGACTCTCACACGCCACATAAGCCTGACAGCTCGCCTATCGATCCGCTGCTCATCGACCCCACCGGCCGAGATGCTTTCGCGGAATGACAGCGACAGCAGCACCGTCACAAAATAAATCTGTGCCTCAAATGCCGTGTCGTCAAGACGTCATCTCAGTAAGCGCGATCAAAAATATTGCGCGGATTTACATCTGCTCGATGCAATATCTTCTGTCGTAACGCGCGATTTTTACGTTATCGAGCGGCGATTGGCGCAATGATAAAAAAGGTAACATTCTTCATGGCTCCTCACACGACAGGCAGCTGTCTCTGCAAAGGCGTGATTTTCGAAGTCGACGGAAAGCTCAGCCCCGTCCTTGCGTGCCATTGCTCGCAATGTGCGAAAACCAGCGGAAATTTCGCGGCGATGACGAGTTGCGCGAACGATAATCTCAAAATTCTCTCTGACGAGACATTACGCTGGTTCCGATCGTCGGAGAGCGTCGAACGAGGCTTTTGCAGTCGCTGCGGCGGCAATCTGTTCTGGAAGCAAGCGGGCAGCCGCGATATTTACATTACCGCAGGCACACTCGACCAACCCACCGGTCTCAAAATCAGCGAGCACATCTTCGTCGCGTCGAAATCAGACTTCTATGATCTGACCGATGGACTACCGCAGAAAGACGAATGGTGAAGCGCGCACGGCGGCCGTCCCTCCGAGGGAAAGTCGCCGTACGCCACAAAACTACCTGATCGGGCAGGCCTTATCGCACGGCACCGTTTCGCTCTTTTCGACGGAACCGCGGAAAATCGACACGGTCTCGCGCACGCATTGGCCGCCCGATTGCACGACGCGAATGACGTTGTCGCCCGATTTGGCCTGACAGAGAACGGACATGTCTTGTGCGACCTCAAACGGCTGGTCGCCGCGCGCTGCATCTTCCGCCGCGAACGCACGCGTCACAATCAGATCGAGCAAGCTTGCGGTGTGCGCCGACATCGGCTTCGGCAAGCGATCGAATGCGATCCATTCGTAGTTCACCTGCCCGTTCGGTCCGTTGACGCGGATCGAGATATCGCCAGTCTTCTGGCAACTGCCGACTTCGACGCGCGCGTTGCCTTGCGCGACGAGCGCGCGATAGTCGATCTTGCAGCCGAAATTCTTTTCGAGCAGCGCCGCCTGCGCGAGGCGATGATCGACCTGATTGAACGGGACGTCGTTCTTCCATGAGAAATAAAGATTGCGCGCCGTCGGGACTGCAGCTGCGACCGACACGGCGAGCACGAGCAGCTTGATCACCGTCAACGTGCGATTCACGGGATGAGACGGACTGGACAAATTCAAAAGAGACGAAGTTTCGCTCATCGTTGACCCCCATCGAAAGCGGACGTTCGCAAGAGTTGAATCCGATGACTATAACGACGTTATGGCAGAAGACATACCGTGTGCTGAATGGTTGTTCAGTGAGAGGCCCGCCCCGCCGAGCAGGACCGACATGCGGTCGAAAATCAGACTTTCTCGATCATCACATAGATGTTGAGCAGCGGCAGGAACGTTGCGAGCGAGCCCCACACGTACCAGAGCCGATTAAGCCGCCAGTAGCGCTCGGGAATTTCGCCGCCGGCCTCGAAGGTCCGCGCGATCCGCGCCTGTGCGATCTGAATGGGGATCAGGACTGCGGCCCAGATGGCTCCGGATGCCAGGAACAAGGCCAAGCCGATTTTCACCCATGAGGTCGTGCGGATGTCCAATCCTGCAACGCCAACCATGCCGAAACCGCTGATCAGGATCAGAACGGCACCGCCGAACGTGAAGACCCAATCGGTCAGGGTGACGAGGCGCTGTGCGAACGCGATGACCTCTGGGCGACCCGTCACGTCGGCACGGTATTTCCAGACGCCCGTCACGATGATGTTTCCGAGGAAAAGCACCACGCCGAGAACATGCAGCATCTTGAAAGTTGCGTAGGTCAGCATAAGTGCACCGTTCCAATTGCCCGACCCAAGCGCGGGATGTTAATAGCATTAACATCCGTAGTCGACCCGCCATTCAGCGGGTTGCGCACCGGGTTTGGCCATCCGCCACGTTGCTGCTTCGAGGTCCGGCGGGCTAGTTAGCGAACATGAGCAAACAGGTAAAAAAGCCGAGCGCCCGCACCGGTTCCGAATTGATGAAGACGATTCACGTGCGCGGTGCGCGTGAACACAATCTGAAAAACGTCGATCTCGAAATTCCGCGCGACGCGCTCGTCGTGTTTACGGGGCTTTCGGGCTCGGGGAAATCGTCGCTCGCCTTCGATACGATCTACGCCGAAGGGCAGCGCCGCTATGTCGAAAGTCTTTCAGCTTACGCACGACAATTCCTCGAGATGATGCAGAAGCCGGACGTCGATCACATCGACGGTCTGTCGCCTGCCATCTCGATCGAGCAGAAGACGACATCGAAGAACCCGCGCTCGACGGTCGGCACCGTCACCGAGATTTACGACTACCTGCGTCTGCTCTTCGCGCGTGTCGGCGTTCCCTATTCGCCCGCAACGGGTTTGCCAATCGAGAGCCAGACCGTTTCGCAGATGGTCGATCGCGTGCTGGCTCTGCCCGAGGGTACGCGACTGCTGATCCTGTCGCCCGTCGTGCGCGGCCGCAAAGGCGAATACCGTAAGGAAATCGCCGAGTGGCAGAAGAAGGGCTATCAGCGGCTCAAGGTCAACGGCACCGTCTACGACATCGGTGACGCGCCGAAGCTCGACAAGAAATACAAGCACGACATCGACGTCGTGGTCGACCGCATCGTCGTGAAGAAGGATCTCGGAACGCGGCTTTCGGATTCGTTCGAGCAGGCGCTGAAGCTTTCGGACGGGCTCGCGATTGCGGAGTATGTCGACAAACCGCTGCCGAAGTCGGAGACCGAGGGCGCGAACAAATCGAAGAATGACACGCATGAGCGCATCATCTTTTCCTCGCGCTTCGCGTGCCCCGTCTCGGGCTTTACGATCGACGAGATCGAGCCACGACTCTTTTCGTTCAACGCGCCTGCGGGTGCCTGCCCGGTTTGCGACGGCCTTGGGTCGGAACTGAGGTTCGAGCCGGACCTCGTCGTGCCGGATAGCTCGCTCAGTCTGGAAAAGGGCGCGATCTATCCCTGGGCCAAGACCGGCGTGTCGTCGCCCTATTACGAGCAGACGCTCGAAAGCCTTGCGAAGCACTACAAGGTGTCGATGAAGACGCCGTGGGAGCGGCTGCCGAAGCACGTGCAGCTCGCGATCCTCTACGGCTCGGGCGACGAGGACGTCGTCTTCACGTACTGGGACGGCACGCGCAATTATTCGACCGAAAAGCCGTTCGAGGGCGTCATCGGCAACATCGCGCGGCGCTTCAAGGAAACGGACAGCGACTGGGTGCGCGAGGAACTCTCGCGCTATCAGGCGGCGCATCCGTGCGAAGCGTGCAACGGCTATCGTCTGAAACCGCAGGCGCTTGCCGTGAAGATCGGGGCTAAGCACATCGGCGAGGTCTGCGATCTTTCGATCAAGGCCGCCAATCAGTGGTTCGCCGAAATCCCGAAGACCTTCACGAAGCAGCAGTCGGAAATCGCGACGCGCATCCTGAAGGAAATCCGCGACCGCTTGAAATTTCTGAACGACGTCGGGCTCGAATATCTGACGCTGTCGCGCTCGTCCGGCACGCTGTCGGGTGGTGAATCGCAACGCATCCGTCTCGCCTCGCAGATCGGCTCCGGCCTGACCGGCGTGCTCTACGTGCTCGACGAGCCGTCGATCGGCTTGCATCAGCGCGACAACGACCGCCTGCTCGACACGCTCAAGCACCTGCGCGACATCGGCAACACCGTCATCGTCGTCGAGCATGACGAGGACGCGATCATGACGGCCGATCACGTCGTCGATATCGGTCCGGGCGCAGGCGTGCACGGCGGCAAGGTCATCGCGCAGGGCACGCCGGCCGACATCATGGACAGCCCGGAAAGTCTCACCGGCGAATATCTGTCGGGCGTCCGCTACGTGCCGATCCCGAAGAAGCGCCGCGCGCCCGATCCGTCGCGCATGCTGACCGTCACAGGCGCGCGCTCGAACAACCTGAAAGACGTCACGGCGTCGATCCCGGTCGGGCTCTTCACGTGCATCACGGGCGTCTCGGGCGGCGGAAAATCGACGCTGCTGATCGACACGATCTTCAAGGCCGTAGCACGCAAGCTCAACAACGCCAAGGATCATCCGGGCGAGCACGACAAGATCACCGGCATCGAGCATTTCGACAAGATCATCGACATCGATCAGTCGCCGATCGGACGCACGCCGCGCTCGAACCCGGCGACGTACACGGGCGCCTTCACGCCGATCCGCGAATGGTTCGCAGGGTTGCCGGAAGCGAAAACGCGCGGCTACGAGCCGGGCCGCTTTTCGTTCAACGTCAAGGGCGGACGCTGCGAAGTTTGCCAGGGCGACGGCGTCATCAAGATCGAGATGCACTTCCTGCCCGACGTCTACGTGACGTGCGAGGAATGCAAGGGCAAGCGCTACAATCGCGAGACGCTCGCCGTCACCTTCAAGGAGAAATCGATCGCCGACGTGCTCGACATGACGGTCGAGGAAGGCGCCGAGTTCTTTAAGGCCGTGCCGTCGATCCGCGACAAGCTCGAGACGCTGGCGCGCGTCGGCTTGGGTTACATCCACATCGGCCAGCAGGCGACGACGCTGTCGGGCGGCGAAGCGCAGCGCATCAAGCTGTCGAAGGAACTGTCACGGCGCGCGACGGGGCGCACGCTCTACATCCTCGACGAGCCGACGACGGGGCTGCACTTCCACGACGTCGCGAAGCTGCTCGAAGTGCTGCACGAGCTTGCCGACGCGGGCAACACGGTCGTCGTCATCGAGCACAATCTCGAAGTGATCAAGACCGCCGACTGGATCATCGACCTCGGTCCCGAAGGCGGCGACGGCGGCGGCACCATCGTTGCGGCAGGCCCGCCCGAGGACATCGTGAAGACGAAAGAGAGCTACACCGGGCAGTATCTGAAGCCGGTGCTGACGCGCAAACCCAAGCCCGCGAACAAGAAACAGGCGGCGGAGTAGTTCTCCCACTGCGCTCGGCGGCCGGCTCGCGGAACGCGAGTCGCCGTGCGCCAACAAAGAATCTCGCGCCGGGCGACTTTGTCGATCCAGCCGCCCGGCGCATGCGCCTTCCGATTCCGCCTCCCCAGACGAGAGTCGGAAGCCGCAATCCAAAAGCTAAATCTGCCAATCCGGCGGCGACGACCGGCAGGCTTCGAGCAGCGACGCATCCGGACAGAAACAGGGTGCGCCTCTGCCGGGCTGGCGCGCATCGAGCCACGCCAGGCACTCGCCCGTGCAGTTGCAGTTGAGGCATTTTTCACGCGCTTCGACGATGGCGGCGCCCGCGCGGCACCGGACGAGTTTGCCTCTATCGACATTGAGTTGATTGATCATTTCCGACAAACGGCTCGCCTGCCGCTCGACCTGCCTCTGCGTGGAGCAATCCATCACGCGCACTCCTTGGGCTTTTATTATTTTCAGTATGCGCGTTCGCTAAGCACGAATTGCCGAAGGCGGTGTTGATGTAGGTCAAGTGGGGGTGGCGAAGCACCGTCGTCGCGGCGGGAACATCGTGAAGGTGAAAGAGAGCTACACCGGGCAGTATTTGAAGCCGGTGTTGGCGCGGCGGCCGAAGGAGGTGGGGAAGAAGCAGGCGGCGGAGTAGGAAACCAGCGCAATTTTGATTTACGTGACACATACTCCAAGCACGAATACGATCTAGTCATTGCGTTCGAGTCTCGGCAACCCTCCAGATGAACTAATCCGGGGATTTTCTGCCGAAGGTCATCACCTTGAAATTGACGGCAACGAAGAGAGGCTAGCAATTTCGAATACACTTCGCTGCGACTTTAAAGAGGCACATGGCGATAAAGTAAGCAACTTCGGAAAACCGATCTCATACTATGCGAAATAGAAAGCTCACAGAGATGGCGGATGAAGGTGAGTGTCCGTGTGCAATATGCAAGAACCACCACGAGTTTAATCTCGACAATTTCCTCCTGGACGAAATCCGGGCTGAGAATGTGGCTATCTTTGCGGGATCCGGAATAAGCACAGAATCGCCCAATATCGCACCCCACTCGCTCTATCTTGAACTTGCTCATCAAGCTGCTCTCGATAACGTTCAAATGTCGTCCCCAGACGTAGCGCAGGCAATTGCAGATAAGCCTGACGGCAGATTTCATCTCATGCGTACTGTTCAGGAGAGATTTGACTACATCAATAAATTTCGCGATTTACGAGCGATGGCAACTTCATTTTACAGAGAACTTGCCACGATGCCATACTTCAATACATTTATCACAACCAATTGGGATCGATATTTTGAGGAGTATTGCGCCGCCAAACCGTTTGTATACGACGCGGACATGAGATTTTGGGGCGTTCCGCGGCGAAAGGTTCTAAAGGTTCATGGGACAATCGACGATTACTCTTCAATTGTAGCCACACGATCTGATTATAAAAAATGCGGGAGCCGCCTCCAAAAGTCGCTGGTCGGCGCGAAATTAAAAGAAATTCTAGCTACAAACACATGCCTATTTATTGGCTACTCTCTAAGAGAGACGACGACATTAGAGAGATTTTTTCGTTCGTCAAAAAAGCATTGGGGCAATTTCATAAGGCGCACTACTTTATTTCACCCGAAGCCCCGGGCTCTGCACTTCCCGAGCACATGAAGCACATTAAAACTGACGGAACGTTCTTTTTGAGGACGCTAAAAGAACACATGTGCAGCACTAGGTGCTATCTCGACGACATCTCATATGCTTTGGTCACCAAAGAGCTGGTAGAGGTGTTGCGCGATCACGAAGAACTATATGAACAATACGACATTAAGAAGTTTCCTCAGACAATAATTACCGGCTCATACCAAGATGGATTGATACATGGATACAAGATGATAATCGACGGGAGAAACGGTGGTCGCTTCTCTGATTTGCACCAACTCCAGTCGAATATTCTTGGTTATCAAAATAAAATAAATGAATACAGGAAATCAAAATGTTATTTCGATGTCGCTTATTTTCAGCTCGCACAAAGTTGGAAGACGCCGATTGTTTTGCTCCGAGATTTTATTTCGAAAAAGTTGGTGAAATCGGCAAACAAGAGTTCAGGAGAATAATCAAAAAGCTTCCTGAAATTCATAAGGCAGCATATTCTCATTGCACTGCACTTCTAAAAAAATGGAATTTAGCACCAGGGATAATTATGCAACATTCTTCGTGGGGTTGACGCGCGCTAATAGCATAATCAAGTTTGAAGGTATTCTCGTTATTTATTTTGCTTTGATTCCAGCGGGACCGTGTAGACTTGGCCGGTCGGCCACCCCAATCCCGCTCCCTCAACCTCCCGCACAATCCCCTCACCCAACCTGCAAGGCATCGTCGTCCCGTCATCCTCGGCCGAACGGGGCGAAGCCGCGTCGAAGGCCGGAGAGCCAGCGCAAGACTCGTCGCCTACGATAGAGCGAGCCTTCGGCGCTCCTTACGCTGGATCCCCGAACGGTCTCGCAGGCTCAACCGTTCGAGGATGACGAAGACGTCTCTAGTGATGGCGCATACGATCCTCTTCATCGAGCTGGTCGCCCGCGCTCAAAAGAACTTATCCTCGGTGTTGCGTCCTCCCGCATAATCCCCTCACCCATCCGGCAAGGGCATCGCGCGAGGGCTCTTTGATTGCGCTTCGGATGCCCACACGCATCCGCGCTTTCGCGGGCGCTCGGGTGGGGCAGCCTCACCCACGAGCCCTTCCTTGTCTGCTTCTGACCCAAATCGGACACGCACAGATGGCCGTGCGGTGCGCGGTGCGCCTCATAAATCGCACTGCGGAAAATATCTGTGCCGGCAACGGTCCTTTACTTGGCAACGGCCAAGCACTCGACTAGCGTTCGATTAGATTTGTCCGCACGGGGGGTTGCAATGCAGGTTTTCAAGTTCGGCTTCGTGGCCGCGGTCATGGTGTGCGCACTTTCGGCGACAGCTCAGGCGGCCGAATGTACGAGGGTCGCAGCCATTGGCGATAACTTCACCCACGATTTGGCGGTGCTGTTCTCCCACCACGCACTTGAGAATACGATCGCCGGGAAAGGGCTTATACCGAAGGGGCCAGTGAAAACCACCTGCAAATCAGGGGCGATGATTGAGTGTTACTCCTCGCAGGTGGCCTGCAAGGGCGGGACGCCCGCGGCTTGCTTAGGCCCCTGGCTTTGCTTCTGAACGCGGAGTTAGACGTGGACTCGTGATGCTTGGGCACCTTTTGGCCCGAGCAGATACTTGCCCCCGCGCTCTCTATTTGCACCGAGCGCCTTCTACCCCCCAAAAAAACTTATCCTCGGGTATTGCGGCTCGCACATAATCCCCTCTCCCATCCGGCAAGGGCATCGCGCGAGGATTCTTTGACTGCGCTTCGGATGCCCACACGCATCCGCGCTTTCGCGATGCTCGGGTGGGGCAGCCCGACCCGCTCGCGGCACGCGCGCGATGCGGACAAGGCGGAAGGCAGGTCCGCACGGCATGAGAGAAACCGTGTGCGGAAGACCCCGCTTCATTAAGTGGCCTGATCGGAACCCTGTTCTCGGTCTGTCACGGAGCGGACCGGTTCCGAGACCTTATCATTGCGAAGACCCTACGCCGCGGAACCCGTCCGCTTCGTGCTTTATTGATGGCGCAGTTTTTGGTTGGCGCGTCGTTCTTTATTGATTGCACACGGCGACTCCCCTCCGGGGAGCCGGCCGCCGTGTGCGTTTGTCTGGATCAGCCGGCCGCTGGCGCATGCCCGGTGCGTCGTTCTTTATTGATTGCACACGGCGACTCCCCTCCGAGGAGCCGGCCGCCGTGTGCGCTTGCCTGAATCGTTGACCGCCGTGCGCGAATTGGTGCCGTCATTCTCGGCCGAGCGTGGCGAAGCCGCGTCGAAGGCCGGGGATCCAGCGCAAGACTCGTCGTAGACGCAATATCGAGCCTTCGGCACTCTTTACGCTGGATCCTATTATTCGTGGGCGCATGGCGACTCGCGTTCCGCGAGCCGGCCGCCATGCGCGAGGTTATTCCGTGGGCGTTGTTGCGAATTCGTGCTTATTTGGGCGTCGCTCGTAACGGGCCGCTAAAGACTTCACCCGCCTAATCCGATTTTTTCCGAGGAGGACGCGCGATGCTCTCACGACGGCACTTCTGCTGCAGCGGCCTGATCGCCGGAAGCCTTCTGACCCTCGACCGCGCGTTCGCCGCCGACCGATGCGCGGCGCTGACGCGAGAGCGGCAGGCGGCTCTCAATCCCGACGACGCACTGGCGAAACTCAAGGCCGGGAACGAGCGCTTCGTCTCGCGCAACATGCGGAACTGCGATCTCCTCGAGCAGGTGCGTGCGACGTCCACCGGGCAGTTCCCCTCCTCCGTCATCGTCGGCTGCATCGATTCCCGCGTGCCGCCCGAACTCGTTTTCGACCAGCGCATCGGCGACATCTTCAGCGCGCGCATCGCCGGCAACATCGTCAACGACGA
This sequence comes from Hyphomicrobium sp., assembly GCA_035547255.1. Lineage (GTDB taxonomy): Bacteria > Pseudomonadota > Alphaproteobacteria > Rhizobiales > Hyphomicrobiaceae > Hyphomicrobium_B. The sequence continues at coordinate 2,706 of DASZVX010000118.1, read as the reverse complement.
TATCGTCGGCAGCTCGGAATTCGCGACGAAGCTCTCGGGTGCGAAGCTGATCGTCGTGCTCGGCCACAGCGAGTGCGGGGCGATCAAGGGCGCGATCGACGGGGCGGAGCTTGGCGAGCTCACGCAGCTTCTCGCGAAGATCAAGCCCGCAGTGGACGCCTGCAAGGACGCGCCCGGCGATCACACCTCGAAGAACAAGGATTTCGTGCAGCAGGTGGCGATCGCCAACGCCAAGCTCGCGGCCGAGAACCTGACGAAGACGAGCGGGGTGCTACGCGATCTCGTCGCCGCCGATCAGCTGAAAATCGTTGCGGCGATGCACGATGTCGCGACGGGGCGCGTGAAGTTTTTATGATGGTGCTGGCTTTGTTTGCGCCGGGCGACTCTCCTTCGTCGAGCCGGCCGCCCGGCGCGCTCTTTACCGGTGCGATTAGTTGCCGGTCGTTTTGGCTTTCAGATCGTTGAGATACGAAATGATCGCGCCGATCTCTTCGGGTTTGAACGTGAACTCGGGCATGTCGGGATGGCCTGAGACGATACCCTCGGCGAGCGATTCCTCGAGGTCCTCGACCGGATAGCGCTTGACCACTTCGCGGAACGGCGGCGCTTGCGGGTGCGGGCTGTCGCCCGTCGCGCCGATCGCATGGCAGCGCGCGCAATTCTTTTCGAGGATCGCTTGACCGTCAGCGGCCGCGGGTTCCGTTTCCGCCCGGACGGATGCGGAAAGACACGACGCCGATACAGCCAGCGCGACCACCCAGCTTAGGCTGTGGATCGGTTGAAATCGCATATCGTCCGCTCCCACTGGATTGAGCTTGATCAATTTAACCGTATCCGCGCCGCGGTAGTCTTGAAATTGATCTTGAACAAGAATGGTGGGTGAAGCATGGCAGGACGAATTGGGTTCGCGGCTCACGCGATCATTTTAATGTACGCCGGACTTGCGGTTGCCGCCTGCCCTCCGGGGGCGCTGGCACAGGAGGATCCGGTCCCTCCGGACGAGCCCGGAAGACTCGAATCAAAGGCGCCGGATATCGAGAACGGCAGCAAGCTGGCGCGGACGCTCTGCACGACGTGCCATCTGATCGGAGAGCCAACCGAGCATCCCGTGCCGGCCGACGTGCCGAGCTTCGTCAGCATCGCGAATCGTCCGGGGCAGACACTCGATCATCTGTCGAACTGGCTGACCGAGCCGCACCCGCCGATGCCGAACCTCAATCTGACGCGAACGGAAATCCGGGATCTCGCGGGATACATCTTCTCGCTCCGCAAGGAGTGAGTGCGCTTCGGGGGAGGGGGAGGGAGCAGGCGGTCGGGTCGAAAGGCCCGCCGCCTGCTCCTTATGCGCGATCAGTAATCGTAGGGACCGATATAGCTGCCTGGGCCGATGTAAATGCGCATGCCGGGACCGTAACGGCCATAGTCGAAATCGCGGTAGTAGCGGTAACGGTAGTCGGCGTTGCCACCGTAGCGGCGCAGGTTTTCGCGATCCTGTTGGTTCAGATAATAGCCGGCCCGCTCTCTGGCGCGGGCGCCTTCGACGTCGGCGATCGTGTCCGCCTGCGCGACAGACGCGACGAACCCCACGGCAAACACAGCGCTCGCCGCGGCGATCCAAATCCTTTTCATGACCCACATCCTCGACACCGCATCGGCGCATGCTCCGGCCCAGCCGACGCTATCACATATGCCGACAGAACGCTGGCCGAGACCGGCGTGTTCCTGGAACTGAGTGAGGCGTGGTTAATGCTTTCTCAATCGCGGAGGACGGATCGGATCTGATCTTCGTACTGTTTCACTGCTTCGAGGGCGCGAGCTTTCATTACGGGATCGGAATGCTGCTGAGCCGTGAAACCCTCAATGGCCGCGCGGGCATTGTTGACGATCTGGCCAGCGGCACCCTGCGGGTTCATCTCGCGGCTGGCAATCTTCTGCAAAAGTTGTGTGAGGATGACGCCGGTCGCAAGCGATAGTCCCGACAGCTCGGCAACTTCGCGCTTCAAGTCTGCGATTTCCTGGTCCGTATTCTTCGATTCCGTCATGGTTCCACTCCGTGCAGCGTCGCTTCCGAGCGGTTGCTAGTACGATGCAGGCAGGCGCGCAAGATACTCCGGTGGCGCGTGACGACACTTCTTTGATGGCGCCTCGCGACTCCGCTTCGCGGAGCCGGCCGCAAGGCGCGGAAAAGTATCGGCGCATGGTCAAGGCTCCTAGATTTCTCCAAAATGGAATAGGCTGCCTGGATATCGTTAAACGGAGACTTCGAGACATATGCCAACTGTTCTCATCACTGGCACCTCATCCGGGTTCGGCCTTGTGACGGCGGTCGAGCTTGCGAAACGCGGCTGGAATGTCATTGCGACAATGCGCGACCTCACCAAACGCGCGGAGCTCGATCGCGCCGCTGCGGCGGCGGGCGTGACGAAGCTGGTTCGCATCGAGCAATTGGATGTCACCGACGTCAGGTCAATCGACCGTGCGCTTAGCGATCTCGACTTGCAGCACCGACCTCTCGACGCGGTCGTGCACAATGCAGGCGTCGCGGTTGGCGGGGCCTTTGAGGACCTCTCCGACGCGCATGTTCGGCGCGTCATGGATGTCAACTATTTCGGCGTGCTGGCGCTGACGCAGCGGTTGCTGCCGTCTTTCAGAGCACAGCGACGCGGGCGCATCGTCATCGTATCGAGCGAATCTGCTTTCGCCGGG
>DASZVX010000117.1:0-3147 GCA_035547255.1 Hyphomicrobium sp. | reverse complement strand
GAAATTATGAAACAGGATAAAGGTAGTTTGGCCATCAAATTCCCCGCGCGCGACATCTGTTAAATAACTGTGCCCCGAGCATTAATCGCCCAAACGGTCGCCCAAAATGCGGAGCAGTGGGACAGACCTACATATCTGCGTCTGGCAAATCCCCCAACGCATCGCGAATTCCTTTACACCAGTCGATCGCTCGTGCAATAGGCCTGCCCGTCGACGCCAATTGGGGAAGTATGGCTACACGATATGGGTACACTTTGCAGTCTGCATCTACAAACTCGCAACTGAAACTCTTCGTCGGGCTCTAAGTTGCTAAGCGATCCGCTCTGCCGGCCGCGATGGCTCAGTCTGGACACAACATTTCTGAAAAGAACGAGTTATTCTCGATTGACCTCAACTAACTCTATTTCGTTAGAGCGAACGGCTCGTGAGCCGTGCACTACTCACTTGTTGCGTGATCGCTACAGTTAGCTTAGTGATTCAGAATCATAAATAGGATATCAGCAGGATTTTCTAGTCTTTTCGCCTAGGAGGCTCAGGGTGGACCTCTTCGGGGTAGACCTCTGCGCTAGATGTTGCTTCCGCGGCAAACGGCGACGTATCACGCGGCGAGATTTTTTCCGGAGCGACGGAAGCTTAAAGCAGTGCAGAGTGGCCGTCCCCTGTGGCCATGCGACGATGCGCTTTGCCCTCCGCCGTCGTGAGCGCCTAAAGTCATTGCCTGTCGCGTCATCCATCTAGGAACCGAGAACAGCTTGATGAACGGCCAAGCCATCACCGCGAACGGCGTCGTTATTGGTCGTCGCTGTCGAAGGTCCTATGACGTCACGCCTCCGGTAGTTCGGACGCATAAATGGACGAGTAATCGAAACTGCTGCTCGCCGATACCGCGCCGGGACTGTAGATGCGGGCAACCTCAAGCCCATTCCGGGTGATGTGAAAGGCTATGGGAACGGGATGTCATAGGGAATCCGTGACATCGCCTCCGCCGTCCGCAAGCCCTTCGACGACTCTGCCCGATAACATCGTTACTGTCGGGGGCTTCGCCTTCGGCGGGCCCAGCTGGTATATGCCATCGGCGTCATCCGTCTCATCGGTGCCGTCGGGCACATCACGGTTTGCTGCGAAGAGATCCTCGAAGGGATTCGTGGTTGCCGGTCTGGCGCTTTCGTCGGCTGGATCGTCTTCGTCGCCAGTGGTCTGTTCTAAAAGCCGCTCGCGGTGACTCGGTTGGTGGCTATGTCCGTGACGGAAATCATGATGGGGCCGTTGAGGCGTGATTCGGAACGCGCCATTTTGGAAGCGCATGCGTTAGCAATTCTCTAAGTGGCTCATCGTCGGCACCGCCCGTCTTTTCCGAGGTGATGCCGCGAGGCTCCGCAACTCCGGCCAGGAAAACACAGCGTCACTGGCAGGCGGCGAGGTCAACCCGCGTCCCAACCCGATTGGACGCCGAAAGGTGAAGCCGATCACTTCATGAAATGCCCAGGTGCGCGGGAGGTGCGTCCCTTGCAGGCTCGGCGTCTATGGCGGAGCCCCACATCATCGTCCGGTTCCCTCCCCCGTCTCTTGGCGTCATAGAGCATTTGGTCGGCACGATTGATGAGATCGACGGGCCCCTCTCCGTCGCGGAGGTCCATGATCCCGAACGAGGCGGTCAGCCCGAAAGGCTTGCTGTTCGGCGTTTCCCACGTGCGGAACTGGACCGCCAGCCGGATGCGCTCGGCAATTTCCAGGGCATTGCCCAGGGGGGCGCGTGGCAGGATGACGGCAAACTCCTCTCCGCCATACCGCGCGACGGGATCCGTCGTTCTCACCAATCCCCGCGAGAAGCTCGGCAAACTGGCGGAGAACGGCATCCCCAGTGCGGTGGCCATAGAGATCGTTGATGGCTTTGAAGTGATCGATGTCGGCGATCATGAGGCAGAGCGGCATCTCCTCCGCGTGGGACAGCGCGATCTGCTTTTGCAGTTCTTCGTCGAGTTCCTTCTGTTGGCGATATTGGTGAGAGGATCGATGGAGGCGAGCTTCTCCGCGATCTTCGCCTTCTGCCGCAATTGCCTTGCCTCGGCCTGCGCTTGTTCGAGCTCCGATGTTTCGCGCTGGTAAGCCGCGTTGGAAGCCATCAGCTTCTGGATCGCGGTGCGAAGTTCTAACTGGGAGGTCACGCTCCCGAGACCGCTGTTCAGCGTGGCGACGGCATCCGCGTGCCGTTCCGAGGCTTTGAGCTGTTCGCCCACCAGGTCAAAAAGTGGGCAAAGTACCTTTCGGGCTCGGCACGCGCATCCGTCAGGACATTCGGTTCATCCGTAACCCGCGGACGGCCGCGCAAAACCAGGAGTCCGCCGAGGCGTAACAAGGCATAAGAGACGGAATGGCGATGAATGCACCGAACCAGAAGACAATACTTGGATCTTCCAGCAACGCCGTCAACGCTCGTCCGCGTTCAACGTCGAGCGCGAGGATGGTTGCAAGACTGCCGACAATGATACCGAAAAAGATGGCGGGATAAATAAAATGCATGCGCATAGGAGTGCCCAAATGCGCAGCAGTATTGCGAGAAGTATTTAACATATTCATTGTGCGGAGATATCCTGGATCGTTGCAGCAGAAGAAACCCCGAGCCGGAATGGACATAATTGCGAATGACGTCAGGCGCAGCGGCTGTCAGTCACCACAAGAGATCCCGAAGAGACTGTAACAAGGGTTGCTGGACGGTTGAAAAAAGAACCGAGGTCAAGCCAACAGACTGTCAGTTCAGCAGATGTCCTTGTCGGGGAGGTCGGTGTCGGAAGGTCGATCGCCTCGCTTCAATCGAAATCGACCTTGCCGCTGCGCATCTTTTTGACCTTACCGCGAACGGTCTTAGCCTTGATGCGTTCCTCGCGCGCGCCGCGAGAAGGTTTCGTTTTAATGCGGACTTTCGGACGTTCGAGCGATTGAGCAATCAAGTCCTTCAGACGCGCGCGAGCATCTGAGCGGTTCTGCTCCTGGCTACGAAAGCGGTCAGCTTGGATGACGATGACACCATCGGTGGTCAGCCGCCGTCCCGCCAAGCGCTTCAGCTTGCCGCGCGCGTAATCAGGAATTGACGTATTCGCTTTGAGATCAAAACGCAGCTCAACCGCCGTCGAGACCTTGTTGACGTTC
>DASZVX010000116.1:0-7687 GCA_035547255.1 Hyphomicrobium sp. | reverse complement strand
CTCTCCGACGCGCATGTTCGGCGCGTCATGGATGTCAACTATTTCGGCGTGCTGGCGCTGACGCAGCGGTTGCTGCCGTCTTTCAGAGCACAGCGACGCGGGCGCATCGTCATCGTATCGAGCGAATCTGCTTTCGCCGGGCAGCCCGCGAACTCGCCCTACTGTGCATCGAAATGGGCCATCGAGGGCTGGGCCGAGTCCGTCGCGTACGAACTCGAGCATTTCGGCATAGAGATCATTCTCATCGAACCCGGCGCATACCGCACGAACATCTGGGAAAGCTCGCCGCGCGTCCTGCCGGAGACTAGCGCCTACCGACCATTGCTGCGCCACTTGGAAGTGACCATCGATACTTACGTCGCGAAAACGGCACGCGATCCTATCGAGGTAGCCAAGGCCATCGCTAAAGCACTCGATGCGCCACGCCCGCGTTTTCGCACTGCGGTGGGGCCGACCGCAAGATTCATGCATTTCGCACGCGGCAAACTACCGTCGACGGTCGTGCGCAAGATCTTCGGCCGCTTCTTCGCACTCAATAAGGTGCGGTGGTGATGGATGCTCGGTCTTCAGCAGACCGAGCAGTGCGAGACACGTCAGTATTCCGATGGCGCTCGTCCGGCGGCATACCGAGGGTACGCTCTGCCGTGATATTCAATGCGGGACCGAGCCCCACCCAGGTAATTGGGATGATGGTGGGTAGGTGCCGCTGCGGCAGTCTTCGACGATGGATATGTACCGTTGTGCTGTTCCTGGTAGAATCCCCAGTTGGCGGGATCGCCGTTCGCATAGCCCAGATAATTGGCTTCTGCCGACGAGGCCATCGCAGTGCCGACCAAGGCAGCCGCGGCGCCAGCCAGGAAACATTTCATCGTTGCGTTCATGGAAGAAAACTCCTCGACTTGAAACACACCAAGCCGGCCGGCTCCTTCGCCTGCTTGACTCCGATATGTTGTGCCTCGCGCGAGTGAAACTTCAGCCAGATAGCCGATCATCCGAAAAGCCCAGTGCACGCTGATCTTTCGAAATGCGCTGGCCGATAATTGCTGCCGATGCTTTTAGACCGCCAAGGACGGCAATGTCGGAGAAACGGAATAGTCACACTTAACGGTAGCCGATATCGTGTTTGCCCACCAAATCTGCCAAATCCGGCGTTTCGAACCTGGAGAAGTGAAATGGCAATCGATTTCTGGATCGGAGCGGGCGTTCTGATTGCGACTGCGGCGACAGACGCGGCCTATGTCATGTTCACGGCATCCGTCGTCGCGAAGCGGCCGCTTGCGGCTGCGAACTGGAGCGGCATCTGGTACATGCTCTCATCATTTGCGGTCATTAGCTATACGAACAATTGGATTTATGTCGGATTCGCCATCGTCGGATCGTGGATCGGCGCCTATTTCACACTCAAATACTTCCATCGCGAGCCTGCTCATCCGCCAGCCCCATTGAAGCCGTCGGCTTAAGGCATCGATCAATTACGCAAATTTTTAAGAGTGTTTTCTGGGTCTACGAAGCATAGCGGTTATCTGCATCGGCTATCGCTACGCTATCCTTTCCTCAATACAGTCGGAAAATTTCCGTTCATCTCGTGCGCATCTATCGGAGACATCCATGTCACGCATTGCACCCGGTCTTGCGTTGATGACCCTGATTGCTTCGTCGGTCACGGCCCATGCAGATGGAGTTTTGTCGGACGTTCTTGAGCCGATACGCGCACAATACGAGCTTCCGGCGCTGGCGGCAGCTGTCGTCAAGGATGGCAAGATCGTTGCTCAAGGTGCCGTAGGTGTGCGTGTCCTCGGCATGGACATTCCAGTGACGCAAGAGGATCGTTTTCATCTGGGATCAGACGGCAAGGCGATGACGGCGACGCTTGCAGGGATGATGATCGACGAAGGCAAGCTCCGGTGGGATTCGACAATCGGTGAAGTTCTTGGTCCCGTCATTCCTGGCCTCAAGCCGAAATTTGCGGCGATTACACTCGAGCAGCTTCTCTCGCACACAAGCGGGATTCCAAGCGACACCGAGGAGATGCTGAAGCTCTATTTCAATTCCGAGGTTTTCGATTACACCTTAAGTGCCTACCGGCTTCGGATGATTTCCGAGTGGGGCACAACGCATGAGCTGACCGTACCTGCAGGTTCCACGTTTCAATACTCGAACCTCGGTTACGCTATTGTCGGGGCGATGATCGAACAGGCTTCCGGAAAGCCGTGGGAATACCTCATCACGACGCGGATCTTCGAGCCACTCGGGCTCATGTCCGCGGGACTCGGCCCACAGGCGACATTCGGGAAATACGATGCAGCGATCGGCCATCACGTCGATGCGAACGGTAAAATTACGCCTCGGCCGTGGGGTCCCGCTGCCGACGGACCGGCGGTCGTTGGGCCAGCGGGTATCGTACACATGAACGTCGCCGACTTTGCAACATGGGCCGGATGGAATGCCGGGGAAGGCAAACGCGAACCGGCGCTCGTCAAGCCCGAGACGTTGAAGCGTTTGCATCTGGCGCACATCAAAACGGAAATTCCAAAACCCAAACCTGGAACGCCCAAAAGCGGAAGCTACGCCTTGGGTTGGGGTCTCTCAAAATTCGATTGGACCGACAAACCCGTCCTGACCCACAACGGGTCGAACTCCATGAATCTCGCGATGATTCTCGTCGATGTCGACAACGATGCGGGCATCGTTGCGGTCACGAACTTCCCCGGCGATAAAGCCGATGCTGCCCTGCTTGCAACGGCCAAGGAGCTTTATGGGCGCTACGTGAAATCCAAGCAGGCCGCCCCTTAAGTCGGCGTTGCCGCCTTGCACATTCCCCGGCGATCTGGGCCTTCGAAGCCGAATGAGCCTATCGCGCAATACAGCGCAGGCGTATGAGAGCGCGTCCGGGCATCATGGGGAGGATCGTCATGACGGGGATTGCAGGCCGCTTTTTTGCGAGTGCAATAATTTACATCATTCTCGGCATGACGCTTGGTCTTGTGATGGGCATGACGCAGGACCATGCGCAAATGCCGACGCACGCTCACATCCTGGTCATCGGATGGGTGACGTTCGCGATTTATGGTTTTTTCTATCACACGTTTCCGAATTCAGCCGTGAAACGGCTGGCGAATGCGCACTTCTGGCTGGCCGAGATCAGCCTTGCCGTTTTGCTCATTGGGCTGTTGATGATTTTCGGCGGGCGCCCCGAAACTGGCGAGCCTTTCGCAGCCGCCGGTTCGGTCGGCGTGCTGATCTCAACGATCCTGTTCGCCGTGATTGCGTGGCCGGTCGTACGGAGCTGATGTCCGTCTGACTTCACTAGCTTGTCCCGAGACGCGGTGATCGAAGCGATCCGGAGGCATAGAGCTCGTTTGTGTCAGAGCGCGTCGGTTTAACCGCAAAGAGGCACAATCCGGCAATGAAGATCAGCAAGCTCGCCGCCTGGAATGTCGTTCCGAACGGCACCTGCTGGTCTTTCAACATGCCGCCGACGTACGTCATCACACCGCCGGCTGTCGTGCCGACAAAATTCAACAGCCCGTAAGCAGTTGCGCGATGACGAAAGCTCGTCACAGTGCACGCAGCCGGCATCAGGTTCGCGTCGAGGAATCCTTGCGACATACCGGCGACGAGCACACAAACGAGAATGACCGGAATGTATTCGGCCGCGCCGACCATAAACAGGCATGGCGCCGCGATCATAAAGCCGATGGCAGGAACGAGTGCGCGGGCGCGCTCATTCCTGCGCGACCACCAATCCGAAACGTTGCTGGCAATCAGCATCCCGACGAACGCGGCGCCGTTGAACGCCATCGGTCCGTAAATGCCTGCCCAAGCCTGTGTAACTCCAAGCTCCGACCGGAAGAACTCAGGCAGCCAATTCCGGACCGGCCAATATGCGGCTCCGTTCAAGAGATTCATTGCGAGCAGGAACAAAAAGCCGCGTGTCGTCAGCAAAGATCGGAACGCTTCGGACAATCGCGGCGCGGATGTCTCTGCGGAAGCGATCTCAGCGGGCGCGTCATTATTGGAAGGCCGCGGAAAGAAAATCATCAGCACGAGAGCATACGCGACACCGACGCCGCCCATCAGGATGAAGCCGGTTCGCCAGCCGAAGAGTTCCGCGAATGCGCCTCCAAGCCCGCCAACAACGGAGCCTGCATAGACGCCGCTGAGATGCAGCCCAGTGGCACGGCTTCGCGTCGATCCACGATGATATTCGACGATCAGCGCGACAGCGGCAGGCATATAGAACGCTTCGCTGACGCCGAGCATCGCGCGGGCTGCAAGCATTCCTTCAAACGACGTCACGACGCCGGTGATGAACGTTGCGGCAGACCAAATGAGAAGGCTCGCGATGATGACGGGACGCTTGCCGAAGCGATCGGCAACATAGCCCGCGATTGGCGAGCAGACGCCATAGATCCAAAGGAAGACCGAGGAGAGAAGTCCAAAACGCTCGTCGCCTATTTGCAGGTCGCCCTTGATCGGGCCGGGCATCGTCACGACGAGCTGGCGGTCGAGATAGTTGAGCGTTGCGACGACCCACAGCAGGCCGACGATCGCCCACGCTCCCCGACTCAAGCGGTCCGCCCGATGCATTCCCTTCCCCCTACCCCGCCAGAACCTTAAAGCGCTTACCGCAGCTTATAGCAATTTTCAAAAACGCGCGGCGTGCGCGTCACGTCATATCCAGCGAGGCATTGCACCAAATATGGCTGAGCGGAATTTTTGAAGAGAATGAACGTCGAGCGATTATCGGAATTGCTCGAATATCCTGCAACTTCCCAGCCGGATTTCAAAAGCTGCTCTATCGAGCCGGCAGGCTCATCCACTGCGGGTTCCGCGTATGCTGTGCCGCCCGCCGCCGAGACGAATGGTGCGAGAGCGATGATACGGCAACCGGCGATCCACGAACACGATCTCATCCTACGCCTCCTTCGCTATTTACCCGCGATGTTAGACGTCACTTGGACACGGCGCGAGAGAGATCGCTTTTCCATGACTTAAACGGCAAGTATGTGCGGATCATACCTCCGCGAGGCCCGCGGCTTGGGCATCTTAAAGCCGATCACCATCGCAACGGCGACCTGCCAAGGCAGGAGCAAAACTAAGCCACTGTCGAAATAATCTAGCGCAGGAAAGAGCAGACCAAATAGCGCGCCGGTGACGATGACTTCGGCCGCGATCGAGCTGCGCCGCAGTGCCTCCACGTTGAAAGCGACGCCGACCCACGTGACGAAGGCGCCAACGGCTCCTGCAATCACGCCTGTTATGTATGATTTGTATGCCTTCGCAATTTCGATTGCATCGGGCCACGGCCGATCAATCTGTATCGCGAGATTGACCGCTGCTTCCCAGGCGAACCAAGTGACGAGAAGCGTTATGGCCGATGCGGCAAAGGATGCTCCTGCCCAGCGCCATACGGCAAAACCCATCACGGCGCCGAACCATAATCCGGTCAGCACCATGTAGATGCCGAGATTTGGAGCATCGCCGTAGCCAGCGCCTACAATGGTCGCGCCGAGACTTCCGGAGATCGCAGCAAGCGCGGCAAGGACAGGAACGGGATGCAGTTCATTATTCGTCATGAGCGTCCATCCGAGACAATGGATTGAAGGTGCTCCCCGATGACGCTCTTCGACGATGACCGCACAATGATCGCAGAGCGGAACGCAATGCTACTTCCGCGCAAAACCCGATATTTGCAAGCAGAATACCTGCATTTTTCTGTCTCCGCCTATCGATGTCTAAATGCGTAGAAATTCAAAACTCGTTCAGTGGAGTGTGGATTTGAAGTGACATCAATTCAAAAGGAGGAAGCAATCCGCTGCCTACGGAACAAGTCGGAGTTTCACGACGTTGACGGTCGGAACGTTCGCGTAGGGCAGTCGCAATCCTCAAATCGGGAGGTACGGACAATGAAAATTGCGGTTCTTGGACTCTGTCTTGCAGCTTTGGCGCTCGGTGCGTGCCGCCGCGAGACCCCGGAATATACGCCGATGAAGCTCGGTGCTACGTCGGGCACGACGGCGGGCACGGCACAGGCTCCAAATCAGCAGTGATTGCTCGCCTGTGAGACCAAGTCATTTTCCTGATACTGACAAGGCAGGGCGAAGCGCTCATCGCGCGTGCTTCGCCCATTCGCACTCGCTCAATCGTATATGTACGTGACCATAAACGTCCGGTCGGCCAAATTGGATCCTGCGGGCGGGATCGGATAGCTCGTCTGCCGCGCGGCGAAGACGACGTCCTGATTGAGAGTGGAATTTTTTGCACCCGACAGCAACCGTACCTCGACGACGTTGCCTGACTCCGACAACAGAATCCTGATCGTGACACGGCCGTTCACGTCGGTAAGTTGCGGCATCGTCTGCTGAAGGGCCCTGATCACGGCACGCGCGAAGGCATCATTCAATCCCGATCGTGTGATTCCGGGCGGACGTTGCAGGCCCGCAGAATGGCCGCCGCCGAACGACGGCTGCATCAGACTTTTCGGCGTCGACAGGTCGAGCGAAGCCATCTTCTTCTGCGTCTTCCTCGGTGCCGACTTAGCCGCGGACTTCGCCGTTTCGGTCTTGGGCTTGGGCTTCGGCTTCTCCGCGCTCTTCATGTTCGCAGGGTTTTCGTCCTGCAACGACAAGAGATCGGGCGCATCATCTATTGCCTTCGGATCCTCTTCCTTGGCGACCTTCTGTTCGGGCTTGTCGGCAGGCTTCGCGTCGTCAGGCTGCGGAGCCTGCTCCGACTTGGTCTCCTGTTCTTCGGGCTTCGGAGGCTGGGGCTCAGGCGGCTGCGGCTCCTGCTTCGCCTCGGGCTTCGGAGGCGGCGGCTTTTCCGGCTGAGGCTGTTGCGCGGGTTGTGGCGGCGGACCAGGCGGAGGCTGTGGTTCCTCCGCCACCGTGGCCCTGCTCTCCAGATCGGCCTCCGTCACGAGGGACACGCTGATCGCGTTATCCGCACCGCTCGGATCGCCGAGACGCTTGGGTTTGCTCGCGATAGCGCCGGCAAAAAGCGACGCGTGGAGCACGGACGCGCACGCCAACGCAATCCAGAAATTGCGTTCACGTTTATTGCTTCCGCTCCACCGCGCGAAACCGGCGGTTGTAAGATCAGCAGTCTGATCCATTCCCTCGGCGCTCATCTAGCCGGATCGGCCCCATCCAAAAGATACCCGGTTGCCCTCATGCGGGCCAGAAGTGATAAATAAGCAGCGAAAAACGCCGCGATATTGCTGTGGTTATCGCATCCGTGTGCGCGGTGAGGTCGCGGATATGCAATGATTCGCGCCGCGCGCGTGCTTCCATTGCAACGCCCGGCATTTCCCCGCTACCGCACGGCATGGCCGCAAATGGGAGCCCCTCGATGCCCCGCTCACATAGCGATCTTAAGCACCCGCCAGAAAAAAGTGGCAAAAGCGCGAAAAGCGGCAAAATTCGAGCCGGGATCGGCGGCTGGACATTCGAACCGTGGCGCGGCGTCTTCTATCCGGACGATCTCGCGCAGGCCAAGGAGCTAAGTTACGCGAGCCGCCATCTGCCGGTCATCGAGGTCAACGGCACGTACTATAGCACGCAGAAACCTCAGACTTTTGCTCGCTGGGCTGCCGAGACGCCGGACGACTTCGTCTTCACGCTCAAGGGACCGCGCTACGCCACAAACAGACGCGAGCTTGCGGGGGCTGGTGATTCCATTACGC
>DASZVX010000115.1:0-29250 GCA_035547255.1 Hyphomicrobium sp. | reverse complement strand
TACAGGCTCAGTTCAGGAAGATGTTGGAAAGCGCATCCTGGAGCGTGCTGGCCGGTGTCATCGGATTTTTCTTTGCCGCAGTCCTCTTGCTGTTGCGGCCTTTGCGGGTCACCGGCGTCGCATCATCGGCCATGTCGCCCGATCCAGCATCGCTGATCGCACCGGGTTGATCTGCTTCCGTCGGATCGATGGCTTCCGGTGCCGTGTATCGCACCGGATGTCCGCGGAGGGCTGACATCACACGGTTGTCGTTGCCGTAGATGTCGCCGAACGTCTCAAGACGACCCTCCTCATTCACGCGCGCCGTAAAGTAGACGAGGTAGACTGGAACGGGCTTGCTCAGCGTTACGTCGGCACCGCTGTTCCAGAGCTCTCCGACCTTCTCAGGCGAATAGCCCTTGTCTTCCTGCAGAATAACTTCCGCAGTCCGGCGCGGCTCGCCGACGCGCATGCAGCCGTGGCTCAACGCACGATAGGTCTGTCCGAACAGGCCACGCTCCGGCGTGTCGTGCATGTAAACGTCATGCCGGTTGGGGAAACGGAATTTCACCAGACCGAGCGGGTTGTCCGGGCCGGGCGGCTGCGTGAAGCTGTAGCGACTGATGTCGGCCGTGTTCCAGTTGACGGAATTCGGATCGACCGGGCGGCCGTTGTAATAGACCTGCAGCTTGTAGGCCTCGATGACACGCGCGCCACCGCTGCTGCCACCACCACCGCCAAAGAGCTTGTCGAAGAAGTCGAAACCGGAATCAGATGCTTGTCTCAGGCGAGGCGCAAGTTCCTTTGCCTTGATTCCATCGGGCATGCCCCAGCTCGGATGGAAGATGACGTATTGCATGTAGGCGGTGAGCATCGGCGTCGGCCACGCCGGCTGACCGACGATCATCTTTTGACTGAGGACCCGCTCCTTGCCCTTCCAGATTTCGCTGACGAACTCGGGAATGTTGTTCATCACGTAGAATGAGCCGAGGTTTTCGGGCAGCCAGCGCCAGCGTTCCATGTTGGCAATCAAGCGGTCGATATTGCGGCTCGGATCGACTCTTTTCGATTTGCTGCCGCCGTTCAACGCATCGCGGACGCCATTGCCGACGAGACCGTCGGGGTTCAACCCGTTGGCGCGCTGATAGTCTTTGACCGCGTTCTGCAGACCCTCGTCGTAGAGGTCGTTGGTCTCCGGGCTCTCCGAAGGAACCTTGAGACGCTGGCGGAGCAGAGCAACCTGATCATTGCGGACGCCCGGACGCAACAGCTTTCCGCGCGGCAGCTTGACCTGCTCAGCCGGATCGGCGGGTTCTTCTTCGACAGTCGCGCCGCGTGCCTTGAGCAGTTCCTGGCGCAGCTTTTCGAAGCCGTCGTGATGAGGATTCAAGCCGACCAGAAACGGACCAGGATGCGATGCTTCTGCGAGTTCCCGCATCACAACCTTCGGATCTTTCACCGGCGGCTTCATGTCGAGAATATTGCTCAGTGCTACCGGATCGAGACGGCCGCCGCGTGCGAAGCGAGCATACTTCAGAGCCGAAAGTGTCAATTGGGCTTCTGCTGCGCCCCGCGCATCCGCATCGGCGTTGCTTGCAAGATTCGGGACGATGAAATCGGAGGAGTCGAGGCCCCAGTCATCCGCCATCATTAGGTCGGAGATCACAGATTTTGCTTTTTCATTGTAGCTGCCGTCGTGAATCCACAGCGGCTCCTTGTGCGCATTGTAGAAATCCGCGGCGGCTGCGACGTCCGGCGCAAGGTTGTTCCTACCGACGAACGACTTATCGGCGAGTTTTCTGCGCGCCGCCTCGACAACGGGGCTGACAAGCGTCTCCGGTGCGGCTGCAGCAGCCGGCGGTGGTGATGATGGTTGAGCCGCGGGTTGCGCCGGAGTCGCCGACGCGGGCGCCGTTGCGGCCTCTGTCGGTGCTGGTGTTGACCCCAACGCCGGAGGTTCCGCGGGTGGTGTTACTGCGGCTGTTGACGGCGGTGGTTGCGTTTCGGTTGCAGGCGCCGCATCGGACGGCGTCACTGCGGCGGCCGGAGTTGGTGATGTGGCGGGCGCCGTTATTGGTGCTGCCGACTTGTCGGTCTCAGGTAGCGCGCTTGTCGTCTGCGGAGAAGATGCCGCATTCGACGGCGGAAAATACGTCGTTGTCGCGCCGCTCGGAGATGTCTCAGAGCCTATTTCAGCAGCGAAGGACAACCCGCTTCCAGCCGAACAAAACGCCAAAACTCCGAGGCTGAGAAGGCGGAGAGCGGAAAGCTTGTTCATTCCCAAATGGCTCCGTTAGGCGAGAAGCACGCCGACGTCAGTAGCTGTGACAGTTGGTGAGCCCTCATGTTGGCCGAAAAACGCCGAAAAGATGGGGCCGAAGCAGAACATGGCCCGTTCGCATAGGCTGGTAAACCGCCCGCGATGAAAAATCCGGCGAAAAAACAGCGCTGTGACCGGGAAAACCCTATCTGAGTGTAACGTGAAGTCATAGGTAGCAAAAGTCGCTCTTGTTTCTGCCGCAATCGGCTTCGAAGAGCGGACTGAAGGAGAATCTGGGTGTCGAGCGGGGCGAAGCTGTATTTGGATTATGTGCTGGCGGGACCGGCGGAGTCGGCGCGCGCCGTATTGTCTGCAGCACTCGAAGCGGCACCGATCGCAAGCCTGTTGATCCGACCCGCAAGCGGCAAAACTTATGTTGTGGAAACTCTGCGGGCGTTGATCGCGATCGCACAGAGGAAGGACGTCGCAGCCCTTCTCCTTGACGATGACGCACTGGCCCGCGAGCTCGGTGCGGATGGCGTGCACGTGTCTTGGTCTCCCGATGTTGTCCAACAGTTCAAGTCCGTGCGCCGTACCGCCGGTTCAGAAGCCATCGTCGGCGCCGACGCCGGAAGGACACGCCACGACGCGATGGAGATCGGGGAAGCGGATGCCGACTACGTTGCGTTCGGAATCCCAGCGCATGTCGAGGACCGCAGTCGCGCCGCGGACCGGCAAATCGATCTCATCTCCTGGTGGAGCGAAGTGTTCGAGGTTCCCTCTGTCGCGCTGGACGTTGCGGATGTGGAGCACGCGCGACGTCTCGCCGATGCCGGTGCCGATTTTGTAAGCGTCACGATCACAGCGGAAAGTTCTGCGTCCGAGGCCGCGGCACGTGTTCGCGCTTATTCGGAAGCGGTTTCGGCGCACGAGGATGTCAAGTGAAGCGCATGTCGTGGAACCCGTTTCAACGCGTCGGCTTAGCCGCGCTTCTCTTCACCTTGGTTGGGCCGCTTCATGCCGAGACCAGTTCGTGGTCGGAGCGCGAAACATCTGTGCCGAAATCAACACGGGCTCCTTCCCCTCTGCCGCCACCTCGCGCGCCTTCGCCTCAGACCAAAGGGGACACCAACGCAACCGGCCTCAAAAAGATGATGCCCTCCTTGGTGCCCGCGACCGGCGACAATGCCGCTTATCTTGCCTTCGACCAGGGCCAATATCTGACGGCCTTGAAGCTTGCCGAAGAAGCGGCAAAGCGCGGCGAACCGCAGGCCAACACGCTGATCGGCCGTCTCTACGCCGAAGGCCTCGGCGTTCAGAAGGACAACAAGCTCGCCTACGACTACTACATGAAAGCGTCGCAGCTCGGCGATGTGCAGGGAACACTCTCGGCGGCCGTAGCGCTTGCGGAAGGCCGCGGCGTGAAAAAGGATCGCAAGGTCGCGGCGGAGCTTTTCGAAAAGGCGGCGCTCACCGGAAATGCGGAAGCCAACTACAATCTTGGCCTTCTGTTCCTCAAGGGCGACGGCAAACCGCAAAGTCCGATCCGTGCCTTTCAGCACATCCGCTATGCCGCTGAAAAAGGCATACCGGAGGCGCAGTACGACCTTGCCGCACTTTATCAATCTGGCACTGGAACAGACGCGAATGCCCTCGAAGCCGCCCGCTGGCTGTCGCGCGCAGCCGAACAAGGGCTCACAGCCGCGCAGTACGACTACGCGGTAAAGCTCCTGCAGGGCTTCGGACTTTCGAAGGATGAGTCGAAGATTGCCGTACTGATGAGAGCGGCGGCGGACAAAGGCGTTCCCGGCGCGCAGAACCGCATGGCGTATCTCTATCTCGATGGCATCAAGGTTCAGAAGGATCCGGTCGAAGCGGCCATGTGGCGCCTGATCGCCAAGAAAAACGGCTTCGAAGACAAGACGCTCGACGAGATGGTGGC
Source organism: Hyphomicrobium sp. (assembly GCA_035547255.1). Lineage (GTDB taxonomy): Bacteria > Pseudomonadota > Alphaproteobacteria > Rhizobiales > Hyphomicrobiaceae > Hyphomicrobium_B. The sequence continues at coordinate 25,069 of DASZVX010000115.1, read as the reverse complement.
GAAACTGCCGAAGGCCCAGCGCCAGAAGGCCGAGACCAAAGCAGCGGCCTGGAACGACCGTATTCAGGTTGGCTCCGCGCCTTAACGCCGCCCATAGGGGTCCCTGTTGACCTCTAAGCCGTTGCAAGCCTTGCTAGTTGTCAAGAGAGCGGCTAGAGCCCGCTCCTCTGCCATTCGCGCGTTTTGCCCCGGATTTCGCTTCGATGATCAACGTCTCGCCCACCCTCAACGTCATGATTTCCGCCGCTCGCAAGGCCGGACGCAGTCTCGTCCGCGACTTCGGAGAGGTCGAGCAGCTGCAGGTTTCGATCAAAGGACCTGCAAATTTCGTTTCGGCTGCCGACCACAAGGCGGAAGACATCATCTTCAGGGAACTGTCGAAGGCGCGTCCGGGATACGGCTTTCTCATGGAAGAGCGCGGCGAAGTCGCGGGCGCCGACAAAACGCATCGCTGGATCGTCGATCCGCTCGACGGCACGACGAACTTTCTCCACTCCAATCCGCTGTTTGCCATCTCAATCGCGCTCGAGCGTGAGGGCCAGCTGATCGCGGGCGTCATCTATAATCCTGCCAGCGACGAGCTTTTCACCGCGGAAAAGGGGAAAGGCGCGTACATGAACGACCGTCGGCTGCGCGTCGCGGCGCGCAAATCGCTCGCCGACGCGCTCGTCACGACCGGCATTCCGCACCGTGGTCGCGACAATCATGCCCGGTTTCTGAAGGAAATGGGGAGCCTGATGCAGGAAGTTGCGGGCATCCGCCGGTCCGGCTCGGCAGCCCTCGATCTCGCGTTCGTCGCAGCCGGCCGCTTCGACGCATACTGGGAGCACAACCTGAAAGCCTGGGATATTGCGGCCGGGATCGTTATGGTGCGCGAAGCGGGCGGGCTCGTCAGCGATCTCAACGGAGGGGACAAGTTCCTCGAAAACGGGGATATTCTTGCCGCGAACACGACCCTTCATAAGGTTTTTGGGTCGATCCTTTTTAATAAGGGGTGAGCTGAGTACCAGCACACCGCCCAAAGCTGGCTTTTTGGCATCATGTTGCCGGTTTTCGGTGGGACAGGCATGCGCTAAGGTTTGGAGATAGACCGCGGGGACGTTCCGGAGACCATCGATGGCTAAGATCCGCCCGGGCGATGCCGCGGCACTCGCACCGGTTTCACGTCGCTTGACACCGCCCGGTGTCTTTTTGTTGCGCATGACCATATTCCTGACGCTCGTCGGGTTCCTGGCCGCGATTTTGTTCGACCAGCTGAAACATTCGTTCCTGAACAACCCGGGCCTCAACGGGCTGATCATCGGCACGATGGTGCTCGGCATCATTTACGCCTACCGGCAGGTCTTTCGGCTTTATCCGGAACTCCGCTGGGTCAACGCCTTCCGTATCGCCGATCCCGGCCTCTCGATCAGCGCCAAGCCGGTGCTGCTTGCGCCAATGGCGACGATGCTGCGCGACCGGACCGGAACGATCTCTCTCACGACGGCGGCGATGCGCTCGTTCATGGACTCGATCGGTTCGCGATTGGATGAAGCCCGCGACACCGGACGGTATCTCGTCGGGTTGCTTGTCTTTCTCGGCCTGCTCGGTACGTTCTGGGGCCTGCTTGAAACGATCCAGTCTGTCGGACACGCGATCGATACGCTCGACACCAAGGCATCTGACAACGTCCAGCTCTTCAGCGATTTGAAAGCCGGTCTCTCCGCGCCTCTCAAAGGCATGGGCACAGCGTTCTCGTCATCGCTGCTCGGCCTCTCGGGCTCGCTCATTCTCGGTTTTCTTGAACTGCAAGCGAGCCACGCCCACAATCGCTTCTATAATGAACTCGAGGAATGGCTGTCGGGTATCACCGAGCTGACTCCGGCTGGACTCTCGTCGGGCTCGAGCGAGTACGTCAACCGGCAGCTCCTCGGCGCCGTCGTCGACATGCAGAAAGCGCTTGAGGATTTTACCGCACGCCTCGGCGAGCAGCCCGTCGTTCCGCCGCGGATGCTCACGCAGCAGCCACCGGCAAACCAGGAGGAGGTCCGGGACCTCGCGCGCGGCGTCAATCAACTCGTCACGCAGATGCGCTCGGAACAGAAAGTCGTACGCGAGTGGGTCGACGAACAGGCGCAACAGCAGGCGGAAGTTGCAACCATGCTGAAGAGCCTCGCCGACGCAATGAAGCGCGGAGGCTAAAGCTATGGCGCGCGGACGTTCCCGCCGCGGCGGCGAATACGGTGAGTTCTGGCCGGCTTATGTCGACGTGCTGTCGACGCTGCTGCTCGTCGTCACGCTTCTGATGTCGATCTTCATGATCGCCCAATACTTCTCGGCCGAAGAGGTTTCGGGAAAGGACTCGGCGCTGAAACGCCTGACGCGGCAGATCACCGAGCTGACATCGATGCTGTCGCTGGAAAAAGGCAAGTCGCAATCCTCGCAGGACGAGCTTGCGGCACTGCAGGCCACTCTCGGAGGCCTCAAAGCGGAGAATGAGAAGCTGACCGGCGCGGGCCTCGGGGCGGACGAACGAGCCAAAGCAGCCGAGGGCAAGATCGCGGGGCTTAGCTCGGAGCTTCAGTCGCAAAAGAACATTTCGGATGAAGCGCTCTCCAAGGTCGATCTCTTAAACCAGCAGCTCATCGCGCTCAGGCGGCAGATTGCGGGACTGAGCGATGCGCTCGATGCGGCCGAAAAGAAAGGCGCCGATAGCGACAAGACGATCAAGGATTTGGGCGCACGCCTCAATGCGGCGCTGGCAATGCAAGTGCAGGAGCTGAAGCGTTATCGCTCGGACTTCTTCGGACGGTTGCGCGAACTTTTGAAGAATCGCAAAGACATTCGCGTCGTCGGAGACCGCTTCGTCTTTGAATCGGAGGTTCTATTCCCGTCCGGCTCGGCGACGCTGACGCCCGAGGGCATGGCAGCGATGGATCAGATCGCTGAAGCAGTCCTCGAACTACAGAAGGAAATTCCGCACGACATCGATTGGGCGTTGCAGATCAACGGGCATACCGATGCGCGGCCGATTTCCAATCCGCAGTACCCATCGAACTGGGAGCTTTCGACGGCGCGTGCGTCATCCGTCGTCAAATATCTCGTAACGCGGGGCGTTCCAGCCGATCGACTCGTCGCGGCGGGGTATGGCGAATTCCAGCCGGTCGATACCGGCAACACGGAAGAAGCCTACCAACGGAACCGGCGCATCGAGCTGAAGCTGACCAACCGCTGAGCGGCGTCCATTTTTCGATGAAGAAAGAGGGGGTGGCCGCCCTAGCGCAGTCCCAACATCGAGGCGAGCCAGTACACGCCTTGCCCGTCGTTGTACGACATGTCGTAGGCGAAGGCGGCGAATGCAAAAACGATGACGGCCAGTCCTCTCATGGGAATACTTCAGCATGAGGGATTTAACGCGCCGTTAAGCCACTGCCCCCGAGCGGCGGATTTATTCCGCCGCTTCACGACCGAATTGAAGCTCGGCAAGGCGCGCATATGTGCCGTTCCGCCGAACCAGCTCGCCGTGCGTGCCGGCTTCGACGATGCGTCCCTTATCCATGACAAGGATGCGGTCGGCCTTCTGAACCGTCGCAAGACGGTGGGCGATGATGAGCGTCGTGCGGCCCTCTACGAGGCCGTCAAGAGCACGCTGCACAGCGTTCTCGCTTTCGGCATCGAGCGCGCTCGTCGCTTCGTCGAGGAGCAGGATCGGCGCGTTCTTCAGGATCGCACGGGCAATGGCTATGCGCTGGCGCTGCCCGCCCGAGAGCGATGCGCCTCGCTCACCCAGCTTGCAGTTGTAGCCACCAGGCAGCGCATTGATGAATTGGTCGGCCTGCGCTGCAATTGCCGCCTGGCGGATTTCTGCCGACGTCGCCGTCGGCGTGCCATAGCGGATGTTCTCCGCGATCGTGTCGGCAAAGAGCGCTACGTCCTGCGGGACGACAGCGAGCCGGCGACGGAGTTCGGTGAGGTCTGCGTCGGCGACGTTGACGCCGTCGACCCGCACGGCACCCGCGCTCGGATCGTAGAAGCGCAGGAGCAGGTTGAAGATCGTGGTCTTGCCGGAACCCGATGGTCCGACCAGCGCGATCGTCTCGCCGGATTTGACCTGGAAAGAAACGTCGTCGAGGGCTTTTTCGTCCTGGCGCGTCGGATAGGAGAACGTCACATTCTCGAACGCGACCGTGCCGAGCGACGGCTTGGGCAGCGGCACAGGTTTCGCCGGCGAGCGAATCTCCGGGATCGTCATCATCATTTCCGAAAGTCGTTCGGCGGCGCCGGCAGCCTGCGTGATCTCGCCCCAGACTTCGGAGACCTCCGCGAGCGCACCAGCTGCGAAGAGCGCATAGAGAACGAACTGGCCGAGGCGTCCACCTGTCATGTCGCCGGCGATGACAGCCGAGGCGCCATACCACAGCACGGCCGTGACGCTCGCAACGGTCAGGAAGATCGCGACACCGGTCAGTGCGGCGCGTGCCCGCATCCGCTGGCGCGCAGCATCGAAGGCGCGTTCGACAGCGCGGCTGAAGCGGTCGGTGACCGCCTGCTCATTGACATAAGCCTGCATCGTACGGTGCGCCGCGAGATTTTCGGCAGCGTACGCGGAAGCATCGCCAAGAGTATCCTGTGCCGCCCGCGACAGGCGACGAACGAGGCGGCCGAAGCCAACCAACGGCAAAACGATGATCGGGATCGCGATGAACAGGAGCAACGACAGCTTGGCGCTCGACACGAACATCATGACGAGTGCGCCGACGAGCATGATGAAGTTGCGCGCTGCCTGGCTGAGCGACGAACCGGCAACCGCCTTGATCTGTGTCGTGTCCGCCGTCAGGCGGCTCATGATCTCGCCGGAATGATTGACGTCGAAGTAAGAGGGACCGAGCTTCGAAAGCTGCGCGAAGACTTTGGTGCGGAGGTCGGCGACGACCCGCTCGCCGATCCAGTTGACGAAGTAGTAGCGCGCCGGGCTCGCGATCGCGAGCAGCAGGCCGATGCCGATCAGCGTCAGGAAGTAGTTATTGATCAGTGTGGAATCGCTGGCGGCGAAGCCGTTGTCGATCATCCGGCGGACGGCCATGGGGACCGCCAGCATCGCAACAGCGGAAACGATGACCGCGATAGCGGCGCCCCAGAGCGCCCCCTTGTGGGCAAAGATCAGCGGCTTGAGTGTCAACAGCGGTTTCAGCGACAGGCGCCCGCGCGGGGTCTTTTCCGCTGACTGCTCTTCGCCACGGCTTGAATCAATATTTTTGCTGCTCATCGGCTTTTCTAATCCAACGCTCGGGGAAACGTAGGCGTTTCAACCCTTAAAGCCGATCGGGACCATGCCTGAGCCTAAGCCTCGGCTCAAGAGACAATGGGCCGCTGCCAGGCCGTTCCAGGGGCTTTCGAAGTGCGACTTTCCGGCCTTGTGCAGGGCAGTCTTTCCGGGTACACAGCAGCCAATTCAGTCCCTTTGCAATCTAAAGGGCCGGAGCTTCCTTAGAGCTTCGCCGCCAACAACGTATTTCCAGACGGACTTCCGCCATGAAGAAAGACGCCGATCTCCACCCCGACTATCACCAGATCAAAGTCGTGATGACCGATGGGTCGGAATTCACCACCTATTCCACGTACGGCAAAGAGGGCGACACACTGACCCTCGACATCGACCCGAAGACGCACCCCGCCTGGACCGGCGGCGACCAGAAGCTGATGGACCGCGGTGGCCGTCTGTCGCGCTTCAAGAAAAAGTTCGAGGGCATGTTCTGATCGTCGCACTCAGCGCCGAACATTAAAGTTTCGAAATGAAAAGGCCCGGTTCGAAAAACCGGGCCTTTTTGAATCTGGCGCTTGTCGGCGGCTCAGCTGAGCTTGGTCGCGAATGCGCGCTCAAGCAGCCCAACCTGCTGTGCGACTGGATTTGCCGCCGGGCCTGACAGGGCATCGACATCCTGCGGTTTTGCCATCGCGCGATCGAGCTGAGAAATGCGGTCGTGCAGCGCGAAGCTTTCCTCGATCAAACCCTTGAGACCCTCGGGAAGATCGGAATAGCCCTTCACGTGCGACGGGCGGCCGAAAGCCTGGAGCTTCACGCGACGGCGCTTCTTCTGCGCCTCTTCTTCGTTGATCTCGCCCTCACGCAATGCGCGGCGGATCAGCAGCCACGAGGCGAGGTCCAGAAGGCGGGTCGTCAGCCGCATGCTCTCGGTTGCATACAGCACCCCGGCGCTGCCGTTCAGGTTCTTTGCTTCCTTGCGGCCCGGGCCGTCGAGATAGCTCGCCGTGCGCTCGACCAGCGCCATGCCTTCCCGGAAGATGTGGTCAAACTGCTCGGAGGACTGAAACCGCTCTCCGAACGAGACCGTTGTGGCGCCGCCTGACTGCGCGCCGTCGACGCTGAATACGTTACTCATGACCCTCAACGATACAAACGCTTACCCGTCCGCTGTTGCTATCACGAACTTACTGTAAGGCACCATAGTTAATAAGAATGCCCAAAACGGGGCACTTTCTTCACTGCTGTGGACAATGCAAAAAAAGAGCCGCCCCGTTTTCACGGACGGCTCGAAAGTCAACAGGAGGCGTCAAACAAGCGGCAGAGGGGCCGCTTCAATCCAGATGGCCCGGATCGGGAGCGACAGTGCCTTGATATGCTTAAGGTCTAGTTAAGCGAGCATTGAGATGTGCGGCCGCGATATTTAGAAATGCGGGCGGATTGTGCCCGGTCCGTCACACGCACTTTATTAATCGGAATAAGCGGCATTCGATGAAACGGTTTAAGGAAGGCTTCATCATTTGAATAGCGATCGCGCGGCCGCTTCATGCTTGCGCTTCTTGTCGAGTTCGAGGCGTACGCGCTCGATCTCGGACTCCAGGTCTTTGATCCGCTGTTCGAGTTCTGCCACGGAGAGTGTCGACAGGCTTTCGCCGATCATAACGCCGCTCGGCTTCTTTGCCGGCATCAGATCGTCAAGGTCCATGGGCGTCACCTCCTTGCAGAGTAATATCTCGCAGTAAGAGTAGCCAACGGAGCCTCAACGGTCGAGGTCCGCTGGGCCTTCGTGACGCGCTGCCCCGGCTTGCGGGTCGCGATCCGAGCGTGCATTGCTCGCGAAACCCTTACATTGAGAGATCAGCGGATGAGCCTTCCTACCTCCATGAAAGCCGTTGTCATTGAAGGAAAAGGCGGACCGGACGTTCTGCAATTTCACGACGTTCCCGTACCGGCACCGGGCGCAGGCGAAGTCCTGATTAAAGTTGCAGCGGCTGGCGTCAATCGACCGGACGTGCTGCAGCGGCAGGGGAATTATCCGGCGCCGAAAGGACATTCCGAGCTTCCCGGTCTTGAAGTTGCGGGCGTTGTTGCGGCACTCGGCGAAGGTGTCGAGCAGATCGCGCTTGGCGACGCGGTGCTAGCGCTCGTCGCGGGTGGCGGCTACGCCGAATACACCATTGCACCTGCCGTCTGCTGCATCCGGAAGCCCGACGCGATGGCTTTCACCGAAGCTGCCGCGATCCCGGAGACGTTCTTTACGGTCTGGCACAACGTCTTCGAGCGCGGCGCGCTGAGAACCGGCGAAACATTTCTCGTTCACGGCGGCACGAGCGGTATCGGTGTAACAGCGATCCAACTCGCGAAAGCTTTTGGCGCTCGCGTCATAACGACGGTCGGGTCGGATGAAAAATGTGCGGCCGCGCGCGCCCTCGGTGCGGACGTCGCAATCAATTACCGGACACAGGATTTCGCCGAGGTCGTCAGACAAGAAACGGGCAAGCGCGGCGTCGATGTCATCCTCGACATGGTCGGCGGCGATTACATCGAAAAGAACATTCGCTCGCTGGCTGACGATGGACGCCTCGTCAACATCGCATATCAAAAAGGATCGACGGCGACGATCGACTTCATGCGCGTGATGCTGAAACGCCTGACGATCACGGGCTCGACACTGCGCATTCGGACGAATGACGTGAAGGGCCGCATCGCTCGCGCGCTCGAAGACAAAGTCATTCCGCTTATTTCGTCCGGGCAGATCAAGATTCCGGTCGACAGCATGTATCCGCTGGCGCGCGCCGCGGACGCTCATGCGCGCATGGAATCCAGCGCCCATATCGGCAAGATCGTGCTGACGGTCTGAGAGGGCGCGTAGGAAATCTTACCAGACAAACGCGTTCATGAGGGCGATGGGCTGCGCGGCGGTTTTTGCGAAAAGGCGGGCCGCGGCGTCGCCGATGTCTTCGCCGTTTTCTACGTGCACGCCGCTCGCAATAAAGACGGAACGGATGCCGACGTTGCTCGCGCCAGCGATGTCCGTGCCGACGCCGTCGCCGATCGCAAGCACGCGGTCTTTCGCGACCGGCTTGCCGCGCATGTCGCTGCCGATTTCCAACGCCAGATCATAGATCGGCTGGAACGGTTTGCCGGCATAACTCACATTACCGGCCAGCGCTTCGTAGGCGCGCGCGATGGCACCTGCGCAATAGACCAAGCGCCCGCCGCGCTCGACCTTTTGATCCGGGTTGGCGCAGATCATCGGCACGTCGCGCGATTTAAGGTTCTCAAGAATGTGTGCGTAGTCGGAAGGCGTCTCGCGTTCGTCGTCGTACAGGCCGGTGCAGACGGCCACCGCCGCATCATCGACACTTGCGCCGGGTGTCGCGCGAAGCCCGGCGAATATCGGCACGTCGCGTTCCGGGCCGATATGCAGGATCGGCTCGCCAGCCCAGGCGTCGATGAGGCTTCGCGAAACGTCTCCGGAGCTGACGATGCCATCATAAGCCGAGCGCGCGACGCCGATGCCGTCGAGCTGGCGACCGACGCTTTCGCGCGGGCGTGGAGAATTGGTGACGAGCAGGACCGTGCCGCCCTGCTGCCTGAACGCTTCGCATGCGGCGACCGACGAGACATAGGGCCTCACGCCATTGTGCATGACGCCCCAGATGTCGACGAACCAAAGATCCGCAGTCGCAGCGAGCGGTGCGATCGATTGCAGAACTGGAATTGCGCTCATTGGGTATCCGGTATGCAGGCGCGCCTATGTCGGCCCTATAAGCGCCTATAGCGTCCGGAGACCGGCCCGTCATCGGCGAACGGCGCGACATTGCGCCGTCCATCCGATTTGATCTTAAGCTGCTGCGGAATGATTTGCCGAGCCACCGCTCATCATCACTTGGCGCGGCGCGCCGAACAGCGCGCCTTGTCCAAGGTCGACGCCCATTTCCAGCAAACGCTTCTGAGACTTCGCATCGGCGACGCCGCTGGCGATGACCGACAAGCCTGCGAGCGTGGCACGCTGATAGATTTCGTCGGCGGGGACGAAACGTTCAGGCGCCGTGAAGCCGTCGAACAGGACATGAGACGGGAGCCGAATGAAGCGGAATCCCGCGACCGCAAGCGCCGCGAAGTCGGTCCGCATGTGCTCAAGACCATCGAGGGCGAAACGGAAGCCATAAGCCTGCATATCGCGAATGGCCTGCCAGACGGACGGCGCGAAGTCGTCAATGGCGCGCTGTGTCAGCGTCACGACGAGTTGCGTCGCGACCTTCGGGCGCGCGCCGTAGACTTTCGCAATGGTCTCAAGGAACGCGCGGTTCGACAGCGAGCTGCCCATGATTTCGGTGAGCAGCGAGCCGTCTTTGTCACGCGCCTCCATGCGAAGGGAGAGTGCCGCCGCACGCTGAAGCCGCTCGATGTCGAACTTGGCTGCGAGATCCCATCCGACGAGCGTGAGATCTTCTTCGCGCGCATCGATACGCGCGCCTTCCGCCGAGCGTAGCGCAACCGTCATTTCGTAGTGATTTACGGCGTGCGCGGACAAAGTCACGATCGGCGACAGAAAAACGTCGGCGGCCGCGCTCTCGATGGCGCGCGCGATCTCCTGAGCGGCCGACGGTAGAGCGGCGGGCGGCGCGCTATTCAATCCGAGATCAAAAAGCGGATGGTCCGGAAGAGATAGCTCGAGGTGCGGCGCGGGTTTCTCCAGCTTTTGCGAACTATTATCGGCTCCAGCGATACGTTCCGCGGTCGCAGGAATGACGAGTTCGCCCAATCCCGGCAAAGACGCGGACTCGGGTGCTTGCGCTGGCGTAGGCTCAGCCATTGCAGATTTCGGAATGAAATCGCCAAGCCCGCCCGGACGCTCGCGCATGGTGCTTGCCGCAGCCTTGAGCGCGCCGATCGAATGTTCGATTGCATCAGTCGTCGGCGTCGAACGAATGTCGGCACGCAATGGTTTCGGCGGGCGCGATGCCTCGACGAGATTCACCTCATCGGCAAGCTCGCGGATTTTCCGCTGTACCAGCTCGAGGTCGCCTTCAACCGTCGTCGCGGGACGAGCCGCAGCGATCGGTGCTCCCGGAACCGGCGCTTCGGTGCGCGGGCGGAAGGACCAATGATCGCGAATCATCTCTGTGCCTTGTGCCGGGCGATCATCCCGCGCGCTGTCAGCATCGGCGGAGGGCGCTGCCACGCTGGCGACCGGAGGCAAACGCATTCCAGTCAGATCAACCGGCGTCACGTCATCGCTTGCCGCATCTTCATTAGCCGCTTTGTCAGCGTGCGGAATAGGTCCACGAAGCGGTGGCATCGTCCCACGTCCGCGTGACGGAACCGGTCCGATGTCCGCATTGGCGGCTGGTCTGTGCGGCCCCATCGAAGGTCCCGCTGGTCCCGCAGATGCGACACGCGCCGCAGCTTTGGCTGATTGCGCGGCTTCCGAAGCTGTCATGGCGGAGTTGAAGTCCGGCTGACGCGCATCAGGCGCTGCTGCGCCTCCGCCCACTACCGGAGAAGGCTTCATTCCGCGCAGCGCCCCCGGACGCTGCTGCTTCGCGCCCTGGAAGCGCGCGCGCGCCAGCTCCGCTTTGAGCTCGGCGATCTGCGCCGACTTCTGCACCTGCTTGTGAAGAAGCATGAACACGATCCATGCACCGACACCTGCGCCGACGGACGCTCCAATCGACAACCCGAACTGCGAGAACAGCATCGTGCCGATCGCGGCAGACACAACTGCGATGCACACGAGCACAAAACCATCTCGAGGCGCCCGCCCTCTCTTCGGCTCCGGCACTGCGGAATCGGGTTTCGGTGCGGCTTCCGCGGCTGGTGCGCCCGTCGTTGCAGGAGCTGCAGAGGGCTTCGATTCGTCTTGTCTTCTCATGGTCTTCTAGGCCGCCAATCGATTCGTCTTTGATCAGCTTCGCAGGCCCGGGAAGCGAGACGCAATGCAGCGTCCAGGACCTATCACCAAGTTTCAGGAGCCTAAGCCCCAATCGCCGCGATTCCCAACGCGTGAGGGGCGCGTCAGTCACACTTCAGCGTCGCAGCGCACTCTACGACTCCCGGTGCAAAGCCGCAAAACCGCCCTTGACCCGTCTCCTGCGCACCCGAATCGGGACGTTGTTTAGGTCTCGTTAGGCGAATCGGCATGGTATCGTGCGACCGACGGCGCCTCTCGCGTTCGCCGGTTTTGCGTGTCTGTTGAAGAGGAATTGAGCGCCATGTACATGGACCGGGTTAGTACGAGTGCTGATGGTTACGTCACGAGTGAATTTGCGCAGGCGCGCATCCTCATAACAGGTCTTACGGCAACCGCCGGTATCGACGTCGCGCGTTCCTTCGCCGATCTCCAGGCGCGTCTCATCGTTCATACTGCGGAGCTTTCTCCCGAGTTGATCGAGCTCGCTGCGGTTCTGACGCAGACAGCCGGCGATATTCGTTTGCATACGCAGGATATCTCGAGCGCTAACCGTGCAGCAGCCTTTGCGCAAACATCAGCACAAGCCTATGGCGGGCTCGATGCCGCCATCAACATGGCCTCGATCTCAGCGGCCGAACTCGCCGCCGTCAAACGCGACAGCGATCTCGATGCCCTCATATCCGGCAAACTCGGGCCTCTCGCGCAGCTGACACGCATCATCGCCAACCGCATGAGCCTCATCTTGAGTGAAGGCCTTATCCTCAATGTCCTGACGATGCCTCATCCCAGCACCGGCCGGGAAACGGCGGTTGCCGCCTACGCGCGCACGGCTCTGGCATCAATGACGGCGAAAGAAGCTCGCACCTGGGCACCGCAAGGCATTCGCGTCAACGCTGTCGGCCCATGCGTTATGGGTGATCTTGGACAGAACGCCGGCGCCGTACTGACGAACGAGCCGGACATTGCAACCTTGGCGCTTTATCTCGCATCGCACAAAGGCCGGAGCCTGTCGGGGCATGTCTTCGATGCGGACGGGATGACGTGCTGAAACCGCGCCATTGCTTTCCACTCTGGAAACATCGATGATTGCTGCTCTCTCAACATAGAGAGCCTTCATGGACATCCGGCAGCTTCAATATCTTGTAGCGCTGGCGCGCGAAAAGCATTTCACGCGCGCCGCCAACGCCTGCCACGTCACGCAGCCGACGCTCTCGGGGCGCATCCGGCAGCTTGAACTTGAACTTGGCGTTCCGATCGTCGAGCGAGGCCAGCGCTATCAGGGGCTGACGCAGGAAGGCGCGCGCGTTCTCAAGTGGGCGCAGCTGATTCTGAACAATTGGGCTTCAATGCATCAGGAGCTGGCGCACCTCGCGACCAGCGATTTCGGGTTGACCGGACGTCTGGCCGTGGGGGCCATTCCCTCGGCGCTGCCGATGATCCCGTATCTGACGCAGGCCGTGCGCAAGCTGCATCCCCATATCGATTTCACGGTCATGTCGTTGAGTTCGGAAGAGATCTTGCGTGGTCTCGACGATTATTCGCTCGATGCCGGCATTACTTATCTCGACAACGAGCCGATCAACGGCCTGATGGCGACGCCGCTCTATACCGAGCGCTACAGCCTGTTTCTTCCGGCCGGACACCCGCTCGCCGCGCAGGAGTCCGTGACCTGGCGCGAGGCTGCGGAGCTGCCGCTCGGGCTGCCGACGTCGAACATGCAGAATCGACGCATCATCGACCGTGCTTTCCGTGCGGCTGAAAGCCGCCCCGAGCCGGCGCTTGAGACGAATTCGGTCGTCAACCTCTATTCCAGCGTGAAGCTGATGGGTCTGGCGAGCATCATGCCCGAATACATCGTCGGTATTTTCGGCGGCGATGCGGATGTCCACGCGGTGCCGCTAAAGTCCCCAAACATCGCCCCAAGCGTTGGATTGATTACTCCGGACCGCGATCCAGTCGCCCCGTTGATACGGGTTTTCCGCGAGGCCGCCGCGACGTTTTCGACACAGGACTTTGCTGCGATGCCACCAATTCAGCCAAAGATTGCTTAAACTATGGGTCGATCATTAGTTTTCGCAGCGCAGCATTGATGGCGTCGATACCTGGATCGGTGATACCAATTTGATCGGAAGGCAGAAATAAAACACTAGAAAAATCGCGGCAAAGTGCGCATCTACATAGTGATTTTGGCCGGGGATTACCGCCCGGCAGACCAGGGAAACGCCCTCGCATGGCGAAGAAAGTTGCACGATCACCGAAGGGGCCTCCGAAGCAAGAGGTCAGCGCCACGTCACCTGCGCAAATCGCAGCGTTGTCGGTTTGTGCGCGCCACGACAATAAGCCTGACGAGTTGCTCGAAATTTTCCACGAATTGCAGCATGAGCTCGGCCATGTGCCAGAGGAGACGCTGCCCGTCATCGCCAAGGCGCTCAGTCGCTCTCGCGCCGAGATCTACGGCGTTTTGACGTTTTACCACGACTTCCATCGCCATCCCGTCGGCAAGCACGTCGTCAAGATCTGCCGGGCGGAAGCCTGCCAGTCGATGGGTACCGATGAGCTGTGCCGGCACGCCGAAGCGAAGCTCAACGTTCCGCTCGGCGGCACAACAGCCGACGGCGCCGTCACAATCGAGCAGGTTTTCTGCCTCGGGAACTGCGCGCTCTCACCGGCCATGATGGTTGGCGAAAAGCTTTACGGCAGGGTCGATCCCGAGCGATTTGACGAAATTATCGCGGGCCTTGAGAAGGAGGCCGCGGAATGATCACCGTATTCGTCCCATGCGATGCCGCTGCCCTGTCGATGGGCGCCGATGATGTCGCGACCGCAATCGCCAGCGAAGCCAAGAAGCGCAAAGCCGATGTCCGCATCGTTCGCAACGGCTCGCGCGGCATGCTTTATCTCGAACCGCTCGTCGAGGTCGAAACGCCGAAAGGGCGCGTCGCTTACGGGCCGGTAATGGCAAAAGACGTTGCCAGTCTTTTCGACGCCGGTTTTCTCGAGGGCAAATCGCACAAGCTCGGGCACGGGCTGACGGAAGAGATTCCGTATTTCAAGACTCAGGAGCGACTGACGTTCGCGCGCTGTGGCATCACCGATCCGTTCTCGATCGAAGACTACCGCAAGCACGGCGGCTATGAGGGCCTGACCAAGGCTCTCGCGATGAAGCCGATCGACATCGTCAACGAAGTGACGACCTCGGGCCTCAGGGGCCGCGGCGGCGCGGGCTTCCCGACCGGCATCAAGTGGAAAACCGTCCACGATCTTCCGGGCGAGCAGAAGTACGTTGCCTGCAACGCCGACGAAGGCGATAGCGGCACGTTCGCCGACCGCATGCTGATGGAAGGCGATCCCTATTGCCTGATCGAAGGCATGACGATCGCGGCCGTCGCGGGCGGAGCCACCAAAGGCTACATCTATGTGCGCTCGGAATATCCGCACGCCGTTCACAACCTTCGCAAGGCGATCGAGATTGCGCGCGAAGCCAACTGGCTCGGCGACAATATCCAGGGCTCTGGATATTCGTTCGATCTCTACGTGCGCATGGGCGCAGGCGCCTACATCTGCGGTGAAGAGACGTCGATGCTCGAAAGCATCGAAGGCAAGCGCGGACTCGTGCGCTACAAGCCACCGATCCCTGCGATTGAAGGTCTTTTCGGCAAGCCGACGATCATCAACAACGTGATGAGCTTTGCTGCCGTGCCGATCATTCTGGCCAAAGGCGGCGAGTTCTATAAGAACTTCGGCGTCGGCCGCTCGCGCGGCACGCTGGCGTTCCAGCTCGCGGGCAACATCAAGCGCGGCGGTCTCGTCGAGAAGGCGTTCGGCGTCACGACACGACAACTTCTGGAAGACTGGGGCGGCGGAACCTACAGCGGCCGGCCAGCTCGCGCCGTGCAGGTTGGCGGTCCGCTCGGCGCCTATCTGCCTGAATCCAAGTTCGACGTGCCGATGGACTACGAAGAGTTCATCAAGGTCGACGCGATGGTCGGCCACGGCGGCATCGTGGTGTTCGACGACACGGTCGATATGGCGAAACAAGCGCGCTTTGCGATGGAGTTCTGCGCCATCGAAAGTTGCGGCAAGTGCACGCCGTGCCGGATTGGATCGACACGCGGCGTAGAGGTGATCGACAAGATCGTCGCCGACGTCGACCGCGAAAAGAATATCGCGCTTCTCGAAGATCTTTGCGTCACCATGACGGATGGTTCGTTGTGCGCGTTGGGCGGACTGACGCCCTATCCTGTTCGGAGCGCGTTACACGAATTTCCGGATGATTTTCACAAGCCGGCGCCCAACAAGTATCTTGCTGACGCCGCAGAGTAGCCCTCAGGATTAGACGACCTCAACGAGGACGGACAATGAATCAGCACGTTAAGCCGATGACCCTCATCAAAGAGACGGATTACGGCACCAAAACCCCCGAGGTCCACGAGACGACCAAAATGGTCACGCTCGAGATCGACGGTCTTGAAGTCACGGTGCCCGAAGGCACCTCGATCATGAATGCATCGATGCAGCTCGGCATTCAGATCCCGAAGCTCTGCGCGACTGACAGCCTCGATGCATTCGGTTCCTGCCGTCTTTGTCTTTGCGAGATCGAAGGACGCAAGGGTACCCCAGCATCATGCACGACGCCGGTTGCACCCGGCATCAAGGTCACGACGCAGAATGCTCGTCTTGCAAAGCTTCGCCGTGGCGTGATGGAGCTTTACATCTCCGACCACCCTCTAGACTGCCTCACCTGTGCCGCGAACGGCGACTGCGAACTCCAGGATATGGCTGGTGCAGTCGGTCTCAGAGAAGTCCGCTACGGCTTCGACGGCGAGAATCATGTCTTCGCCAAGCGTGCCGACGGATCGGAGAATGACCGGTTCAAGCCGAAGGACGTTTCAAACCCCTACTTCCAGTTCGAGCCGTCGAAGTGCATCGTCTGCTCGCGCTGCGTCCGGGCTTGCGAGGAAGTTCAGGGCACTTTTGCGCTGACGATTGACGGGCGTGGATTTGCTTCGCACGTTTCGGCAGGCATGGATGAATCGTTCCTCGCGTCCGAATGCGTGTCTTGCGGCGCTTGCGTTCAAGCCTGCCCGACGGCGACGCTGATCGAGAAGTCGGTCGTCGACATTGGCCAAGCCGAGCACACGATCATCACGACGTGCGCCTATTGCGGCGTCGGCTGCTCGTTCAAAGCCGAAATGCGGGGCGAAGAAGTCGTCCGCATGGTGCCATACAAGGATGGTGGCGCCAACGAAGGCCATTCATGCGTGAAGGGCCGCTTTGCGTTCAGCTACGCAACGCACAAGGATCGCATCACGACGCCGATGATCCGCGAGAAGATCACGGACCCCTGGCAGATCGTCACCTTCGACGAGGCGATCAACTTCGCCGCGAAGCGCTTCAAGGAAACGCAAGAGAAGTACGGCCGGAAATCGATCGGGGCGGTCACGTCCTCGCGCACGACGCTGGAAGAGATCTACTCGGTTCAGAAGCTGGTGCGCGCGGCCTTCAACAACAACAACGTCGATACCTGCGCACGCGTCTGCCACTCTCCGACGGGCTACGGCTTGAAGGTGACGTTCGGCGAAGCCGCCGGTACGCAGGACTTCAAGAGCACCGATAAGACCGACGTCATGCTGGTCATCGGCTGCAACCCGACGGACGCGCACCCCGTCTTCGGCTCACGCATGAAGAAGCGGCTTCGCGAGGGCGCAAAGCTGATCGTCATCGATCCGCGGCGCATCGAACTCGTCGACTCGCCGCACGTGAAGGCCGCCTATCACCTGCAGCTCATGCCCGGGACGAACGTCGCGGTCGTGAACGCCCTTTGCCATGTGATCGCGACCGAAAATCTGATCGACCGGAAATTCGTCAACCGTCGTTGCGAAAAGACCGATTTCTTCCGTTGGGAAGAGTTCATCAAGCAGCCGGAGCATTCGCCTGAAGCCGTCGAACAGATTACCGGCGTTCCGGCACAGATGATCCGCGAGGCAGCACGGCTTTACGCATTGGGCGGTAACGCCGCGATCTACTACGGCCTTGGCGTCACCGAGCACACGCAGGGCTCGACGACGGTCATGGCTTTGGCCAACCTCGCGATGGCGACGGGCAACATCGGCCGCGAAGGCGTGGGCGTGAACCCGCTCAGAGGCCAGAACAACGTGCAGGGCTCTTCCGACATGGGTTCGGCGCCGCACGAATATCCCGGCTATCGCCACGTCTCCAACAAGGACGTGCGGGAACTCTACGAGAAGGAATGGAACCTGAAGCTCGACGACGAGCCGGGGCTGCGCATTCCCAACATGTTCGATGCCGCGATCGACGGAACCTACCGCGGCATGTTCATTCACGGCGAAGACATCGCTCAGTCCGATCCCGATACGCACCACGTCGAAGCGGCGCTGAAAGCCATGGACATCGTGGTCGTGCAGGATCTCTTCCTGAACGAAACGGCGGCCTTCGCACACGTATTCCTGCCGGGCACGTCGTTCCTCGAAAAGGACGGCACGTTCGTCAACGCCGAGCGTCGCGTCAATCGCGTGCGCAAGGTCTTGAAGGAAAAGCAGGGCATGCCGGAGTGGGAGATCGTCAGCCGCCTCGCGACGGCGATGGGCTACTCGATGCACTACAATTCCGCTTCCGAGGTCATGGACGAAATCGCGAGAACGACGCCACCATTCGAAGGCGTTTCTTACGAGCGCCTCGACGAACTCGGATCTGTCCAGTGGCCGTGCAACGAACAGCACCCGACCGGCACCCCCATCATGCACATGGAAGAGTTCGTGCGCGGCAAGGGCCGGTTCATGCTGACGGCGTTCATGGCGACGGACGAGCGCGCAAGCAACAACTTCCCGCTTATCCTGACGACCGGACGTATCCTGTCGCAATACAACGTCGGTGCTCAGACACGGCGCACGGACAATACCGCATGGCATCCTGAGGACATCCTCGAGATCAATCAGTATGATGCGGAAATCCGCGGCCTTAAGGATGGACAGATCGTGTCTCTCACGAGCCGTGCGGGCGCGACGACGATCCGGCTGCAGATTTCCGATCGCATGCCGCAGGGCGTCGTCTACACGACGTTCCACCATCCGGGCACCGGCGCCAACCTGATTACGACCAGTAACTCGGACTGGGCGACCAACTGCCCAGAGTACAAGGTGACTGCGGTTCAGGTTACGCCGTCGAACCAACCGTCCGATTGGCAGGCCGAGTGGAATACGCGCAATATCGAAAACAAGCGTATCGGCACGGAGAAGAAGCTAGAACCGGCGGAATAATTCCACCGGCCTATCTCAAGTTCACTCGCAATGAGCGTGATGCCAAAGGTGATTTCGCAACAGGGCGGGGATGAGAGTTTTTGCTCTTATCCCGCCTTGGGTGAAACCGTAGTTGCCGGTGCGGTGCAGCCGGTAACATGGCAATTGCCGCAAGAAACGCCCGTGGCGTTGCAGATCAATTCCGAGCCTTATACCGTCATGATGGCGACGCCTGCGGATCTCAGAGACTTCGCGTTCGGCTTTCTCATCGGCGAAGGCATCCTGAAAAATCCGAAGGAGATTCGTGGCGTCCTCGTTATGCCGGCCGATGATGGCATTACGGTCGACGTCGCAGTTCCGGAAACGGCGCTAGAGACGTCGCGCTTGGCGCGGCGGTCCGTTGAAGGCCGGACCGGCTGCGGGCTCTGCGGTATCGAAGATATTTCGTCAGCGGTCCGTCCGTTGCCAGTGTTGGAACGGCAGTGGGCGCCGACACCGGAAGCGATCGAGCGTGCCGCCGCCATGCTGTTTCAGTATCAGCCGATGAACCAATTCAATCGCTCGGTACACGGCGCGGCATGGGTATCACGCGACGGCGAGATCAAACTCGTGCGCGAGGATGTTGGCCGCCACAACGCTCTCGATAAACTGATTGGCGCGTTGGTGCGCGATGACCTCGACGTCCAGGATGGCTTCGTGCTGATGACGAGCCGTTGCAGCTTTGAGCTGGTGCAGAAGACGGTAACGGCCGGCATCGGAGCGCTTGCGACCGTTTCAGCCCCGACGACTCTTGCACTCGGACTCGCGCGCAAATCAAACCTCTTCCTGGCGGCTCTAGCAAAGGGCCGTCCCGTCGTTTTCAATTCTTAGTCGGATATATCTTCCCTTAAACGCAACCCGGTGACGTTATGAAAGCCTCCGTACTTGTCCAAATGGCAAACCAGATCGCAGACTTCTGGTCGCCCTATCCTAAGGCGGAGGCCATTGATGGCATTACCAAGCATATCCATGCGGCGTGGGAGCCGCGCATGCGCGATGCCATGAAGGCCCACCTCGATGGTGGCGGAGATGGTCTTTCGCCGCTGTGCCGGGAAGCGCTTGTCGAGTATTTCAAGGGGCCGAAGGCGTCCGCAAGGCCCGCGGCAGCCGCAAAGCCCGCGAACTAAACTTCCGGCCAGTCCAGATAATACCAGCGCGATGCTCAAACGAAGCATCGCGCCGGATCAATTGTGGCTCGTCGCGATCATCACTCGGCCGCAGCTCTGTTTGCCGCGAGCACCTGATCCTTCAGTCTGCCCGATACTTCGGCCAGGTGATCAAAGCCGAACGTGAACGAGCCGACGCCGGCCGTCGCGGATCGGAGATCGATAATCAGGTTATCCATCTCCGCTTCCGGAATGTGTGCCTCGATCACATCCCAGCCTGGCCAGTCCGGCCGCGCATCAAACCCCAGGATCTGACCGCGTCGTTGAGAGATGATCCCGTTGATGCGGGCGTTCGCCTCGGAGGGCACTGCGATCGAGACGGCCATGATCGGCTCGAGCAGGACCGGGTTGCACTTCGGCAAACCCTCCGACATCGCGAGTCTGCCCGCCTGCCGGAATGCCATGTCGGATGAATCGACCGAATGGTACGAGCCATCCGTCAGCGTCACCGCGACATCGACTACGGGGAAGCCGAGTGGGCCTTCCGTCAGGTAATCACGCACGCCGATCTCGACCGACGGGATGAAGTTGCGCGGGATCGCCCCGCCCGTGATCGTCTCGGCAAACGTGATGCCGCCCGAACGTGGCAACGGCTTGATGTCGAGCTTTACGTCGCCGAACTGGCCGTGCCCGCCCGACTGCTTCTTGTGGCGTCCGCGGACTTCGGTTGCCGAGCGTATCGTCTCCTTGTAGCCGACGCGGCGCTTCTCTCGCAGCACTTCGATGCCGTACTTTCGCATCAACCGTTCGAGCGCGACGCGCAAATGCATTTCGCCCTGCCCGTGCAACAGAATCTGATGCATGTCGGCATTGTGCTCGAGCGTCAGCGACGGGTCCTCGTCAATGAGCTTCGCAACGGCGGACGACAGCTTCACCTCGTCCTTGCGGTCCTTGAGGCCGAGGCCAATCGCGAGGACGGACTGCGGCGGCTTCGGCACCGGGATTTGCGTCACGGTCGACTTTCCGACGCCGATCGTCTCGCCGGAGTGAATGGCGTCCAGCCGACCGAGGGCGACGGTATCGCCGGCCTTGGCGCCTCCGCATTTCGTCGTTTCCTCGCCGCGGATCGTGAAGATGCCGGCCACGCGAACCTCTTGTCCGTCGCCGCCTGTAACCGTGGCATTATCCGGAATTTCTCCGGCGAGAACGCGCACAACCGACAGCTTGCCGCCCGACTTCGTGTGCACGCTTTTGAAGACGTAGGCGGCCGATTTGACGTTCTCGAGTTTGTGTCTCCTTGCGGTGTCTTCAACGAACGGACATTCGTGCCGGAGCGCCTTCAGCAGCCGCATGATGCCATGCCCTTCCTGGGCGGAGCCGAGGAGGACGGGGCAAATCATACGGTCCTTCAGTTCCTTCGTCAGATCGTCGAATACGCGATCGTTCGGCGGAGGAATGTCGGCCAGCAGTTGCTCCATGAGCTCGTCGTCGTAGTCGGCAAGCTTCTCGAGCATCTGGAAGCGCGCTTCTTTCTCGCGCGCCGCGATTGCCGAGGGGAGCTCAACGACTTTGCTCTCGGCATGCTCGCGATAGACGTATGCGCGCTCGGACGCGAGATCGACGAACCCGGTCGCGATGCCGTTCTCCCAAATCGGGATCTGGCGCAGGACAAGCGGCTTGGCGCTTGCAGGCTGTAAGCTCGGAATGACATCGCGCAGGGGCGTTTGAGAGCTATCGATCTTGTTCAAGAAAATCAGATGCGGAATTTCGGCATCTTCGAGCTGCTTCAGGATGACTTGCAGGGCAGCGACGCGTTTGGGATCGGCTTCGCATACCACGACGGCCATATCGCAGGCCGGGAGAGCGAGCATGCCTTCGGAGGCAAACTCAACCGATCCTGGGCAGTCGATGATCGTAAATTTATCGTCGAGGAAGGATACGTCAGCAACGTTAACGCCGACGCTCATGGCGTGCTCGCGGGCTTCAGGAGTGTTGTCGCCAACCGTCGATTTGGCGGCGATCGATCCGGCTCTCGGTATGCCGCCGGTGCGCGCGAGAATGGCTTCGAGAAGAGTGGTCTTACCGCTTGCGAAGGGTCCGATCAGCGCGACACAACGGGCGCCTCGGACCCCACCTCTGCCTCCTTGAGCGCCGTTTCTGCCCTTCGGGCCATCTGAACTTGTCATGATTGCCTCCGACGTTGCGAGGCGCAAACCAACGCTTGGCCGCACCCCGCACCTCGGAAAGGGTACGGCGGGTATAATGCTCGCTCGAAAGTCGGCGCGGCACAACCGTCTTCGTCGGGGTGCGCCGCACAGTTTCGTGAAACTTTCATATTGCGATGCAGTAGGTATTCGGATCGGCGTTCGAATTACTGCATCGCCGAAACTACTTTCACATTTGGAGCGCCAGGCTATGTCTCAAAATGCAAAAAACGCTTGAATAACTTTAAACATGCATCATCATGAACTTATCCGTGTTTGGCGCGTTTTAAGGGGCACGAGCGCAGAATTCGGAGAGAGCCAGAGGGATTTTGGCTCAGAGATGCGAGGCTGGGTTATGAGTATCGAATCACTGATGTCCGCGGCGAACGCTGCCGGGTACGTGATGGCGGTCGAAGAAGAACTCCCGGATTCCTTCGGTGTTGAGCCGACGGTGTTCGAGTTCAAGTCGCAGCCCACGACTGCAATTGCGATTTGGCGCCCGGTTGTACCTGATATCGACGGACGCCCCCTGAGCGGGCACATCGCACATGCGTGGGACTGGTTTGCCGGTCGCTTCGTTGGTACCGGCGCGACGGCCTGACGTCGGCTCGATAATTGAGAATATGCGAGCGCGCGAGGATTTTCGCGCGCTTTTGATTCAGCCCCTTCGAGCTTCTAAAAGTTGCTGCAGCTAGGTGAGATTTCCGCAGAAGCGCTGGATGCGCATGCATGCATCCTTCAGCGCTTCAGTCGATGCCGCATAGGACACGCGGAACGATGGCGAGCCTTCGAACGCCGCGCCGTGAACGACAGCAACACCCTCTTCCTCCAATAGCGCTGTCACGAATGCTTCGTCGTTGACGATCTTGGTGCCGCTCTTGCTCGTCTTGCCGATCAAAGCTCTTATGCTCGGATACACATAAAATGCGCCCTGCGGATTGGGGCACTGGAGCCCCTTCGCCTGGTTCAGCATGCTGACAACGAGATCGCGACGTTCGACAAAGATCTTGTTGTGCTTTGCAATGAAATCCTGCGGTCCGTTCAAGGCCTCGACACCGGCCCACTGCACGATCGACGAGGGATTCGACGTTGATTGCGACTGCAATTTGCGCATTGCGTTGATGAGCTGCTCGGGCCCCGCGGCGTAGCCGAGACGCCAGCCCGTCATGCAGTAGGCCTTCGACAAACCGTTCATCGTCAAGGTGCGATTATAGAGACGCGGCTCGACGGCTGCTGGCGTTGCGAACTTCAGGCCGTCGTAGAGCAAGTGCTCGTACATGTCGTCGGTCAGCACCCAGACGTGCTCGTGCCGTAGCAGCACGTCTGTCAGCGCCTTGATATCGTCGGCCGAATACGCCGTACCGGTCGGGTTCGACGGCGAATTGAAGATGAACCACTTCGTCTTCGGCGTAATCGTCTTTTCGAGTGCCTCTGGCTTCAGCCGGTAGCCGTCTTCGAGCGTCGTTGGCGCAAACACCGGCTTGCCGCCACCGAGCAGAACGATGTCGGCGTAGGAAACCCAGCAGGGCGCCGGTATCACGACCTCATCACCCGGATTCAGTGTGGCGAGCAGAGCGTTGTAGAGAACCTGCTTGCCGCCGGTTCCGACCGAGACCTGGCTCGGCTTGTAGTCGAGATTATTGTCGCGTTTGAACTTCGCGACGATCGCTGCCTTGAGCTCAGGAATGCCGTCGACATCGGTGTACTTCGTCTTGCCCGCATCGAGAGCGCGTTTCGCAGCCTCCTTGATGTTCTGAGGCGTATCGAAGTCGGGCTCGCCCGCAGAAAGCGAGACGATGTCCCGGCCCTGTGCTGCAAGCTGTCGGGCTTTCGTCGATACGGCGATGGTGGCGGACGGTTGGATACGATTCAGACTGTCGGCGATGAAGCCCATGAGGCGCCTGTCCAATAAGGAGGAGCGATTGATTTATCTCGCGATTGCGAAACGGCGCGGACCCTAATTGCAATGATTTGGGACCGCAAGCCGACGTTTTGCCAATACCACAGCAGTCGCGCCGCAGGCCTGGCCTGCATCGTTCCGCTGTGCGACCGGTGATGCTGGCATGCAACCCGAACCGGGCGAAATCGGCTCGTGAACGCAATTAAACAGGCCGCGCCACATTCCGAACCCAAGCCCGCCCAGAAGGACCGGTCAACTCCCCCTTAACGGGTCGTCGTTACGAAATCGATAGTAAGCGGAGGGATGGAAGCGATGGCTACCAGCGAGACATCCGAGCGGAATTCGCAGGCCCGCATTGGCCGCTCCAAGTATCGGCGCCTCGTGCCTCGGCCCATTCTCGACGCCTTGGGCGCCGGCATCCTCTTCATGATGCTGACCGCTGTATGCACCAGTGTTCCGGTCAAAGCCTGTCCGTTTTCCGGGGCCCTTGCGGGTTTAGGGCGGACAACGACGCCACAGGCTCTCAACGCGGTCGCCGAGCCGGGTCCAGCCCCGATTATCGAGATTGCGACGACCAGCTCCGGCTGGGATCAGAATGCCGTTTTTCGGAGAACCAGCGGTACGGCGGCCTGGGGCCTACTGGGATTAGCGTTTTCGCTTCTTACGGCTCTGAATCTTAGTTTTTTCAGACACTTGCGCCGGGTGTACGCGTCTCCCCAGGCGCGTCACCAGGATGTGAAGTAGCGTTATCGCCAACACGCGACCCGAGGCGCTATTGAATTGCCGCATTCTCGTTTGTAGGTTTTCTTTAAGTGAACCGTTTCGGCTCAAACCGACTTAATGTCCTACAAGACCATTGGAGGTGCGGAGCATGACGAGGCAACAATTGCGGCCGTTCTGGTTTGGCCTCTCCGCCGGAGCGGCAATGACCGTGATCGCCGCGGCGTCATTCTTCGCAAGTAGCGAGACGGTTCTGAGGTCCAGTTTTGCCAAGGCCCTCACTCATGCCACCGCGCCCACCCAGATGGTCGCTTCGGCAAACCCGATTTCGGGTTCTGAAGACTATTGGCTGACGGCGATGCGCCGCGACGATAGCGCACCTATGACCAAGACAATTTCTGTCGGAGACGAGATTACGCTGACGCTGAGCGGCCACCGCCGCACGTTCTCGGTTGCGACGGTGTCCGACTTCGCGCCGCAGATCACCGAGATCGACACCTCGGCGGGCCCGGAGCATTTCGTTCTGGTCACTGCACGCGATGTGAAAGATCCCAACGCACGGCCAATCCGCTTCGTCATGGAGATCGACCGGGCGAATGCGACAATCGTCGGCGGCCGGGCCGGCCGTTCGCTGTAATCCGCCGATTTATGTCGTTGCTAGCTGGCAGCAGCAGTTCCGTTC
>DASZVX010000114.1:0-10870 GCA_035547255.1 Hyphomicrobium sp. | reverse complement strand
GCTGGTGTAGTGAATGTATCGCAGGTAGGTGCGCACCCTATAAGGAAAGACTGGGACGAGATATACGATGACGACAATGGGCGCCTCGTTCTCGATCCCAATGAGTTTTACATTCTCGCATCAAAAGAATCAGTGGTGGTGCCTCCGAGGTATGCCGCTGAGATGGCACCAATTGATCCGGTAATAGGGGAATACCGGGTGCATTATGCTGGTTTCTTTGATCCTGGCTTCGGAATCGTCAACGGCCGTACGGTGGGCTCGAAAGCCGTCCTTGAGGTCCGAAGTTTGGATATCCCGTTCGTTCTGGAAGACGGTCAAATAATTGGTCGCCTCGTTTACGAAAAACTGCTTGCAGCTCCTTCCAAGCTGTACGGCCAGGGTTTGAAGTCGAATTATCAAGGCCAGGGTCTCAAGCTCTCGAAGCATTTCAAGTAGGGGTCGCGTCGTCATCCTCGAGGGGACGAGTTCGCGAGGCCACTCGGGGATCCAGCGCAAGATTTGCCGAAGGTACAAAGATATTGTCGTCTTCGACGAGTCCTGCGCTGGATCCCCCGGCCTTCGATGCGGCTTCGTCTCGCTCGACCGAGGATGACGAATTTACATCTCCACGATCGTTTTGAAGCCGCCGTAGATCATGCGTTTGGCATCGAACGGCATTTGCGTCATGTCTTTCGGCAGGCGCGGATCGGCCATGACTTTTTTCAGCACGGCGTCGCGCTCGGATCGCGATTTGTAGATGATCCATGAGAAGGCGACGACTTCGTCGTCCTTCAGTTTTACGGCTCGCGGAAAGGACGTGAGCTTACCGACAGGCACGTCGTCGGCGATGCATTCGACGTATTCTAGCGCGCCGTGCTCAAGCCAGATCTTGCCGGCCTTGCGAGCGAGCTTTTTGTAATCAGCAATACGTTTCTCGGGAACAGCAACAACGAAACCATCGACGTAGGCCATTTGATTTTCTCCCAGGTTCGGAGCCGCAACGTCGTACGGGGACACCCGGTAAAATGGGTGTCTGCGGCGATTATCGCTACGCATTTTTAGTTGCGGCGGTGGTCGCACGATCGGGCGCGGGGAAACGCGCTAGCGCTTTTTGGCCTTTTCGCTGGCCTTCAGAATGGCCGAGACAACACCCGGAAAACGCTTCTCGATTTCCGCACAGCGGAGCGCATTGACGACTTCCGTGCCACGCCGCTCGGAGCGGATGATGCCCGCTTCGCGAAGCACCTGGAAATGGTGCGATTGGGTCGATTTGGGCAGATCGGCAGGCGCGGCCGCCGAGCAGTTCATTCCGCAGGCGCCCGCTGCAAGCTTCTTGACGATCTCGAGCCGCGTCGGGTCGGCGAGCGCGTAGAGCACGCTCTCGAGTGTAATGTCTTCGATAGCAGGGTGAACGAACGGCCGTTGCATACGGCGAGATATAGACACGGGATCGTGATAATTCAATAGTTCGATAGTCTTGAACTACCGAATTACCGTTACTACGTACGCCTTGTCCGAGGCGGCGTGCCGGGTGGCCACCGAGCCTGATCAGGACGGACAGACAGAATTCAAGAGGAACGTCATGTCGAAACCTCTCGTTGGAAAAATTGCGTTGGTCACAGGAGCCAGCCGCGGCATTGGTCGCGCGATCGCCGAGGAACTCGGCCAGGATGGCGCGCTGGTGGCCGTCCATTACGGTAAGAGCAAAGCGGGGGCCGAGGAGGTCGTCGCCAAGATCAAATCGCTTGGCGGCGATGCCTTCGCCGTCGTCGCCGATCTTTCAAAAAAGGGTGCAGCACAAGCGCTTTTCGCCGCGCTCGACCAAGAACTCACAGCGCGGACCGGCGACACCAAGTTCGATATTCTCGTCAACAATGCCGGCATCGCGCCGTTTGTCGGCTTCGGAGATACGACCGAAGCGCTCCTCGACGAAATCTATACCGTCAACGTCAAGTCGCTGTTTCTGATTACGCAGGAAGCCGTCAAACGTCTCAGAAACGGCGGCCGCATCATCTCGACATCAACGGGCGCCGTCAGGACGCCGCTTCCCGCGGTTGCAGCCTATTCGATGCTGAAAGCCTCCCTCGACAACCTCACGAAATCGCTCGCGACCGAACTCGGGCCGCGGGAAATCACGGTCAATGCCGTGGCCCCCGGCGTCATCAATACCGACATGGCGGCTGGGTTCGTGAGCAATCCCGAGGGGCAGGCGTTCGCGCTCAGCAAGCAGGCTTTGAAGCGGATCGGGCAGCCGTCCGACGTCGCCGATGTCGTGACTTTCCTTGCCGGAGCTCAGTCCCGCTGGGTCACCGGACAGGTCATCGAGGCTTCGGGCGGCAGTGCACTGACCTTCTGATTATCTTCCCTTCTCCCGCGTCGTCCCCGTAACTGGCGCCGAAACTTTCGGGTTTCGGCGCATTTTTTTGCGCTGAACATCAATCTGCCGCTTGCTTTCCGGCAACAAATGCTGCTCTTTTCGCGCGCTTCATTCGAAAAACGCCCGGAAATAGCACGTTTTAGGGCTTTGAAGATGTAGTGTTCGAGCACAAACCGATTCGCAAATGAGAGGGATGACCATGGCGAAGGCTCCGGCAAAGGCAGCTGCAAAGATTGAAACCGTTACCTTGAAACACATGGCGGCGGCTCTCGCCGAGGCTCACGAGATCCCCAAGAAGCAGTCGATCGCGCTGCTCGAAGACCTCGTGGCTGCGATTGCCAAGCATCTGAAGAAGGGCGCACGCATCCGCATCGGCGGCCTCGGCGTGCTGCAGGTTCGCAAGCGTCCGGCGCGCATGGGCCGCAACCCGGCAACGGGCGAAGCCATCAAGATCAAGGCTTCGAAGAAGATCGCCTTCCGTGCCGCCAAGGAACTCAAAGAGTCGGTCTAACGATCGGTTCAAGCGGGTGGAATCAAGAAGGTCGTCTCTCCGAGGCGGCCTTTTTTGTTTGTTTCGGGCGACTCGCGTTCCGCGAGCCGGCCACCCGAAACTGGCTAAGCTTATTCCGTCCGGAAATAATTGGAGATGAAGCGGCCGTAGATTTCGGTCAGCTTCTCGAGGTCGGTGATGCTGGTGTGCTCGTCGACCTGATGGATCGTGGCGTTGACCAGACCGAACTCGACGACGGGACAAATGTCCTTGATGAAGCGCGCATCCGATGTGCCGCCGCCGGTCGTCAGTTTCGGGACACGGCCCGTCACGGATTGCACGGCGTCCTTCAAGGTCGAGACGAGGGGGCCGGGCTTCGTCAAGAAAACGTCGCCGGTGCCGGAGAAGCTCAAATCGTATTTTGCGCCGACTTCCGCGGCAGCGTGCGCAAGCTTGTCGCGAACCCAGGCTTCGATCGTCGGGCGCCGCCAGAGGTCATTGTAACGAATGTTGATCTTCGCGACGGCCTTGCCCGGTATGACGTTCGTCGCCGTGTTCGGTACCGAGATGACCGTCACCTGCAGATTTGACGGCTGGAAGTCCGGCGTTCCATCGTCGAGCTTTGCGGTTGCGAGGCGATCTATGATGCGGGCGAGTTTCGGGACCGGATTATCTGCGACCTGCGGATAGGCGGAATGGCCCTGCTTGCCGTGGACGACGATCTCGGCATTGACGGAGCCGCGGCGTCCGATCCGGATCTCATCGCCCAACGCTTCAGGGTTTGACGGTTCCCCGACGAGGCAGGCATCGACGACCTCGTCGCGCAATTTGAGCCAATCGAGGATTTTCATCGTGCCGTTGATCGAGGGGCCTTCTTCGTCGCCCGTGATCAGAAACGACAGCGATCCGCGCGGCAGGCCGCTGTAGTGGTGGACGTATTTCAGCGCTGCCGAAACGAAGGCCGCGACGCAGCCCTTCATGTCGACGGCGCCGCGGCCATAAATCTTGCCGTCGCGAATGTCGCCGGAAAAAGGTGGGACGGTCCACGCCGCTTCGTTGCCGGCCGGTACGACGTCCGTGTGCCCGGCGAATGAAAGATGCGGGCGGCCCGTGCCGAGACGGGCATAGAGGTTATCGACGTCCGGTGTTCCCGGTTCGGAAAAGACCAGCCGGTGACAGGTGAACCCGGCGGGCTCGAGAACGTTCTGCAGGAGCGTCAGCGCACCGCCTTCGTGCGGCGTTACGCTTTCGCACCGGATGAGCGCTTGCGTCAGCGCGATGGGATCGGTCGGAATGAGCGTCATGAACTTTGCGCCGTCGGTCGATAGGTTATTACAGGTCCAGGCATGTCGCGATCCTCCAAGCTCTGAACCATCGTTATCTTCTGCCAGATCTTGCTCGAAAGCTCGGATGTCAGTCGCTCGATGTCGCCAACGGTGTCGACGACCACCGCGTCGCTCAGGCTTTTGGCATAGAGCGCCGCGCATTTCGCCGTCATCGACAACATCTCGGAACAATAGTCGAGATAGCGCATCAATGAAAACGGTGTGAGATCGCGACTGGGGGAATTCGAGGTGCGGGCGGCGCCCATCGAACTCGGATCCTTGGTCAGCTGATGCATATCGATGACGTGCACGATCGAGCGAAGCTCATGCGGGGCTGACAACGTGCGTGCGCGTTTCCAGCGCGTCTCGAGCGTCGAAATGAAGAATGCCGCGCCGCCGACTAGGACGACGAGCAGCGTCCGCAGCGTCCAGTTCGGACGCGCGACGAGTTCAATCCGCTCCGACGTCTGTTTGGCGACGGCGATCAGTTCTGCGCAGACACAAGAAAGACCGGAGCCAGGAAACCGTTCGCTGATGCGCTGCTCGAGGCGCTTGAGCGTCTCGACAATCTTGTTGGCATCGAGCGACCGGTACCGGGCTTCTTTTGTCGCCAAGGTTCAATCCCTGAGCAGTTCGTTGATGCTTGTTTTCGAGCGTGTCTTCTCGTCGACGCGTTTGACGATCACCGCGCAGTAGAGGTTCGGTCCGGGCTCGCCGTTCGGCAGGGGCCTTCCGGCCATCGAGCCGGAAACGACGACCGAATAAGGCGGCACCTTGCCGAAGAATTTCTCGCCCGTCGTCCGGTCGATGATGGTGGTCGAAGCCCCGAGATAGACGCCCATCGAGAGCACCGAGCCCTCACCGACCTGAACGCCTTCCGCGACTTCGGCGCGAGCCCCGATAAAGCAGTTGTCCTCGATGACGACAGGTCCGGCCTGGAGCGGCTCCAGAACGCCGCCGATGCCAGCGCCGCCGGAGATGTGGCAGTTCTTGCCGATCTGGGCGCAGCTTCCGACGGTCGCCCAGGTGTCGACCATGGTGCCGCTGTCGACGTAAGCGCCGAGGTTCACGAATGAGGGGAGCAACACGGCGCCGGGAGCGATGTAGGCCGAGCGGCGGACGATGGCGCCTGGCAGCACGCGGAAGCCGCCCTTGCGGAAGTCGGCCTCCGTCCAGCCCTCGAATTTCGGGGGGACCTTGTCCCAATAGAAGCTGCCGGCCGGGCCGCCGGAGATCGTTTCCATGTCATTGAGACGGAAGGATAAAAGGACAGCCTTCTTCAGCCACTGGTTGACCGTCCAGGCGCCGTCCTTCTTTTCCGCGACGCGCGCCGCGCCCGTATCCAGAAGGTTAAGGGCGGCCTCGACCGCGTCCCGGACGGCCCCTTTGGTGTCGAACGAAACGGCATCGCGGTTTTCCCACGCGCTCTCGATGGTCTTCTGCAGATCGAGCAGGGTATTTGCGGCGGCCATTTCGGTCGAAGCTCCGTCATTGTTGTCGATTGAAAATGTCGACGGGCCTTGTCGCCCCTTGCCGCAAGCCTGTCAATTCGGGGCCGGAAGGGTTTTCCGTCGATCCCCCCGTGGCCGGCGATCCACCGTATGGGAACAATCGCTCATGTGCCTTGCGCGCGATACCGTGGCTGAGGCGAATCTGCCATGTTGCCGCTTCGTCGGACCGCCGTTTTGCGGCCCTCGCAACAAGGAAACGACGTCCATGGCGAAATCGGAAACCACTGGCAAGAAGGTCTCCTCGGCCGCTTCGAAGGTCCTGAGGAGCAAGACTGCGAGCAAGGCGGAGAAGGCCGTCGCCGCTTCGGCGCTGACGCAGACAGGAAGTCCGAAAGAAACGACGGGGAAGAAAGTCGCGGCGGCTGCTTCCAAGATTCTGCGAAGCAAGACTGCGAGCAAGGAAGCCAAGTCGGTCGCCGCTTCGGCGCTGACGCAGAAGACCAAGAAGAAGTAGTTCGGTACCAGGGACGTCATCCCGGCGAAGGCCGGGATCCGTCCAGGTTCGACGCGCGAGAAAATCTCGATGTTTGGATCCCCGCCTGCGCGGGGATCACGTTTTTAGTTAGTTCATGGCGGATTGGATGAGCTTCTTGGCATCGTCGGAATCCCACTCGGCGGCTCCAGCGAGCCGTCCGACCTCAAGTCCGTCCTTGTTGATCAGGATCGTCGTCGGCATGCCGAGGAGCTTCAGCTCCATGCCCTGTTTCGCGGTCGGATCGGCGTAGAGGTTCACCTTGTCGGCTTTCAGGTCTTCAAGGAACTTCTTCGAGGCCTCATAGCCTTTGCGGTCGAGGCTCAGGGCCACGACTTCGAATTTATCGCTGCCAAGCTCGGTCTGTAGCCGGTTGAGGGCCGGCATCTCTTCGCGGCAGGGTCCACACCATGTCGCCCAGAGGTTGAGCAGGATCGTCTTTCCCTTAAAGCTCGAAAGAGTGACTTCCTTACCTGCGGCGTCCTGGAAGGTGATGTCCGGCAGCGGCTCCGGCGTCTTCTTGGCGACGAAGGCGGCCATTTTTCCGAGCTTGAAGGAGGATTCACCCGTTGCGCCGACACTCGGGGTCGAGGAATTCTGGGCAACAGCGCCCGATTTCGACGAACCCGCGTTGTCGAACCGGCCTCCGATAACGTATACGGCGCCGAACCCGATCAGCGCTGTCAGCGCCACGATCCAAAGGGCCTTCTGCGGCCCGCCCGCGTTGTTCGCTGCCATCTGGGTACCTTGTTTCTCTCGCTACGACGGAGCCACTCGTGACCGATAAGCCCGCCAACGCCATGTGGGGTGGCCGTTTTGCAATGTCTCCGGCCGAGATCATGCAGGAGATAAATGCCTCAATCGGCTTCGACAAGCGATTAGCGCCCCAGGACATTCGCGGCTCAAAGGCGCACGCGCAGATGCTCGCCGAGGCGGGGATCATAACCAAAGCCGACGCTCGCGAGATCGCAAAAGGTCTTGATCAAATTCAGGCGGAGATCGACGCCGGGACGTTCGAATTTTCCGTGGCGCTCGAAGACGTGCACATGAACGTCGAAAGCCGCCTCAAGACCTTGATCGGCGCGGCTGCGGGCCGTCTTCATACGGCGCGCTCGCGTAACGATCAGGTGGCGACCGATTTCCGGCTCTATGTCCGCGATGCCATCGATGGCATCGATGAAGCGCTCGAGCGCGTGCAGCAGGCCCTTGCCGAGAAGGCCGAGGCGCATGCGGCAACGGCGATGCCGGGTTTCACGCATCTGCAGCCTGCGCAGCCTGTGACGTTCGGCCACCATCTTCTCGCTTATGTCGAAATGATCGCGCGCGATCGCGGCCGCTTCGCCGATGCGCGCAAGCGCCTCAACGAGTGTCCGCTCGGCTCGGCGGCGCTCGCCGGAACCTCGTTCCCGATCGACCGGAAGAAAACGGCGGAAGCGCTGGGCTTTGACCGGCCGATGGCGAATTCGCTCGACGGCGTGTCGGATCGCGATTTCGCGCTTGAAACGCTCGCCGCGGCAACGATTGCGGCCGTTCACTTCTCGCGGCTTGCGGAAGAGATCGTCATCTGGATGACGCCGCAATTCGGGTTCGTGAAGCTGTCGGACCGGTTCACGACCGGGTCCTCGATCATGCCGCAGAAGCGCAACCCGGACGCGGCCGAGTTGGCGCGCGCCAAGGTCGGGCGTATTGCAGCAGCATTCCAGGGCCTCGCGATGGTGATGAAGGGGCTGCCGCTCGCCTACTCGAAGGATATGCAGGAAGACAAGGAAACGACGTTCGACGCGCTCGCGAGCCTCAGGCTCGTCATGGCGGCGATGGCGGGCATGATCGCCGATCTCGAACCGGTGCCCGAAGCCATGCGTGCTGCCGCCGGGCGCGGCTATTCGACCGCGACCGATCTTGCCGACTGGCTCGTCCGTGAGCTCAAGATGCCGTTTCGGGACGCCCACCATGTGACAGGTTCCATCGTCAAGGCCGCGGAAACAAAGGGGGTCGATCTCGACCAGCTCCCGCTTTCCGACATGCAGGCCATAGAGCCTAAGATCACGAAAGCCGTATTTTCGGTGCTTTCGGTGGAAAACTCGGTCAAGAGCCGAACGAGCTATGGGGGAACTGCGCCACAGAACGTCCTCAAAATGGCGCGTCACTGGCTCCGGCGGTTGGAAAAGGACCGGGCGAAGGGCTAGAACGAACTGGCAGATTGCCCGCTTTTTCGCGGGCCGTGGGGTATTGGAGACACGCACGCATGGCCGCGCTTTTGCGCTTGAAGTCCCTGGTGGCCGTGGCCCTGTTCTGTGCCGTGGGGTTCAGCGTTGCGGGCTGCGGCGTCAAAGGACCGCTGGAGCCGCCGCCAGAAGCCAAGGTTGCGGGTGACGCCAAGTCGCCTGCGGCGCATGATCCGGGCTCCAACTCGGACGCGCCGCAGAAGCCGCATGAGGGATTCATTCTCGATCCGCTGCTGCGATAGCCTTCAACCAGAATTTGAAATTCTCGCCGGTTCGAGGACGATAACCCTAGACGGGCCACGCCGGCGCGGGCATGACGGTTGAGAAATATCCAACCGCAAGCCGAACAATCTCATGCATCATTTTCACTACAAGGACGGCGTTCTCCATGCCGAGGATGTCAGCCTCGCGCAGATCGCCGCCGACGTCGGTACGCCGTTCTATTGCTATTCGACGGCGACGCTCGAGCGCCATTACAACGTGCTCTCGCAGGCGTTCCGCGATCAGAAGGCGCTGATCTGCTTCGCCGTCAAAGCCAATTCCAATCAGGCGGTGCTTGCGACGATGGCGCGGCTCGGCGCCGGCATGGATGTCGTCTCGGAAGGTGAACTTCGCCGTGCGCGAGCGGCGGGCGTTCCGGCATCGAAGATCATTTTCGCTGGCGTCGGCAAGACGCGCGGCGAGATGGCGTATGCGCTCGAGGAAGGCATCCTCGGCTTCAACGTCGAGAGCGAGCCGGAGCTTCTGGCGCTGAGCGAGGTCGCGACCGCGATCGGCAAGACGGCGTCGATTGCTATTCGCGTCAATCCGGACGTCGATGCCAAGACGCACGCGAAGATTTCAACCGGCAAGGCCGAGAACAAATTCGGCGTGCCCTTCGAAGATGCGCGTGAGCTTTATGCGCGCGCCGCGAAGCTCAAGGGCATCAAGATTTCCGGTATTCACATGCATATCGGCAGCCAGATCACCGATCTTGCGCCGTTCCGCGATGCCTTCGCTCTGCTGCGTGACTTGGCGCGCGATCTGATTGCCGACGGCATTCACCTTGAGCATCTCGACATCGGCGGCGGATTGGGCGTGCCCTATCGCGGCGCCAACGAAGTGCCGCCGACACCCGATGAGTACGCCGCCGTCGTCAAGGCAGCGCTGGGCGATCTCAGTCTCAAGATCGTGCTTGAACCGGGCCGCATGATCGTCGGCAACGCCGGCGTGCTCGTGACGCGCGTCACCTACGTCAAGGAAGGCGAGGACAAGACATTCACGATCGTCGATGCGGCGATGAACGATCTCATTCGTCCGACGCTTTACGAAGCTTATCACGAGATCTGGCCGGTCGCGGAGCAGCGCAAGGAGATGGCGCGCGTACAACAGGATATCGTCGGCCCGGTGTGCGAGACGGGCGATTTTCTGGCCGAAGACCGGGCGTTGCCTCCAGCCGAGCCGGGCGATCTTCTGGCTGTCATGACGGCCGGAGCGTACGGGGCCGTGATGTCGTCGACCTACAATACGCGATTGCTGGTGCCCGAGGTTCTAGTCAGCGGCGATCGCTATGCCGTCGTCCGGCCGCGTCCAAGCTACGACGATCTGATCGGTGCGGATAAACTGCCGCCGTGGATCGTGGGCTGACGGCGTCTGCCTCGCATAGCCGTCACGACCGACGCGCGTGCTTCACGGACCAGAGAAAATTAGAAAAACGACTCCAAATCAAAGAGTTAAGTAAGGTATTGATTTCGCAATAATTTTGTTGACATTTCTGGTTTCTGGTTCTACGTTTGTTCCTAGTGGTGAGCGTGCCGGATAGCCCGTGTTGTGGGTCCATTCCCGCGACGTCCTTTTGGACGCTTGGCGCCAAGAGAAGCTGGGCTGAAAGCCATGGGATTAGTCGGGTCCGGGCGCCCACCACTGCCGCGGATAGCCGTAGAATTTAAATATCTTCTCCTGGTCCCGTGTAAGGCGGGCACCTCGGAAGCTCGGCATGATCTTCACGCCATAACCGGCAATCCCTCCATCCAGAATATCAGGAAAGCGGCCCATTCGCGGTTCAAGCAATTTCGCGAACTGCGGATCGCATTCGCCGGTATCGCGGAAATCGCAGGCTTTGAAAAAGGCTGATGCAACAGTATCGGCAAAGTGCAGACCGGCCCTGTCGTTATGGGCGGCCACTTCCAACAGCCTCCGATCCATAACGGTCCAGGTTAGTTCTCCGAGCGCTAGTACCTGCGTGCCAGCGACGTCTTTGAACTTTAGCCAAGTGTAGTAAGCATTCATCTGCTCATAAGAGATGCCGCCCCTTTCGCTGTAGACAATTTTCAAAAGTCTCGGTGCACCGAAACGACTAGCGCTATCTCGAGCGACAAAATGGGTGATCCGCTCAAGAAGAAGTCGGGTCATCCAACAGTAGAACCAGTTCTTAGAAGGGATCAGCGAGGCCCAGGGGTTTTGATAACCTTTCATGTTTTTTTTGTTCGATGCTACGACCCAATAGCGGGCT